>NZ_JAFAVV010000949.1 GCF_019242285.1 Bradyrhizobium sp. | reverse complement strand
CTGGATCTTTCGCCGGCGCAGGCCGGCTTGTTCAGCTTCCTGAGTCTTGCGGTGGCGTGGCTGCTCTATGAAGGCGCCTGCCGGTCCGGCCTTGCGCGCCATGAACTGCCGTTTTCGATCGGCGGTTATGTATTCCTGGTCGGCCTGACCTACGCCTTCACCCATGTGCTGAGCGGCCGCGGCGCCTTCAACCAGATCGGCGCCATCATCGGCACCATCATGGTCGCCAACGTCTTCCTGCTGATCATCCCGAACCAGAAGAAGATCGTCGCCGCGCTGCTCGCGGGCCAGGTGCCGGACCCGAAGCTCGGCAAGCAGGGCAAGGAGCGCTCGGTCCACAACAACTATCTGACCCTGCCCGTCGTGGTGCTGATGATCAGCAATCATTATCCGCTGATCTTCGCCACCCGCTTCAACTGGGTGATCGTCGCGATCGTGCTCGCGCTCGGGCCGGTGATCCGGCATTTCTTCAACGCGCGCCATGCCGGCCGGCCGTCGCCCTGGTGGGTGTGGGGGGTTGCGGCGATCGGCATGATCGCGATCGCGCTGTTGTCCGCGGCCGGACCGCGCGACGCCGCGAGTGGCGCGCTCACGGCGCCCACCGACTTCGCCGCGGCGGCCCAGGAGATCGTGCTGTCCCGCTGCAGCATGTGTCATGCGGCCGAACCGGTGTGGGGTTCGATCGTCACGGCGCCGCGCGGCGTGCGGCTGGACGATGCCGAGCACATCCGCCGCAACGCGAAGCTGATCGCGCGCAACGCCGCCTGGTCGAGTGCAATGCCACCGGGCAACGTCACCGAGATCACCGCGCAGGAACGCGCCGTGCTCGCCGCCTGGGCGGCGGAAGCGGGATCGTGAGGCACCGCTGTGTGGCGTGCGCACAACCCTCTCCACGTCATTGCGAGCCAACGGCGCCGCGCATCACCGCTCGCAAGCTCGCTATACTTGCGGCATACTTCTTGCTCAGTCATGTGTGGGAGGATGCGTCACCTTCGCCGTGAGTCCTCGCCTTCTTCGGTCTGATCGTCCGCATTGAACGCAAACTCCTGTTCTGGATCTGAGCCATGAAACGGCAGATGCATCTCGGTCTCTTCGTTCTCGGCACCGGCAGCCATGTCGCGGGCTGGCGCTATCCCGGCGCGGTCGACAGCTTCCTCGACCTTGCCGCGATCCAGGAAATCGGCCGCACCGCCGAGCGCGGCCGCTTCGACCTGATCTTCATGGGCGACAATCTCCACGGCGATCCGACCTCCCATCCTTCCTACACGCTGCGACTCGAGCCCTTGACCATGCTCGCGGCGCTCGCGATGTCGACCACCCGTCTCGGCCTCGGCGCCACGGTGTCGACGACCTACAGCGAGCCGTTCCTGGTGGCGCGCGCCTTTGCCTCGCTCGACCATATCTCCGGCGGCCGCGCCGCCTGGAATGCGGTGACGACCGCGAATGCCGGCGCCGCCGCCAATTTCGGCACCACCCATCCCGATCACGCCCGCCGCTACGAGATGGCGGGCGAGTTCGTCGACGTCGTCAAGAAGCTGTGGGACGGCTGGGCCGACGACGCCGTCGTCGCCGACCGCGCGACCGGGCTCTACATCGATCCGAAGAAGGTGCGCGCGATCGATCACGAGGGGACTTTCTTCAAGGTGAAGGGCCCGCTCAACACCGCGCGGACCCCGCAGGGCCATCCGATCGTGCTGCAGGCCGGCGGCTCCGAGCCCGGACAGGCGCTGGCCGCACGCACCGCCGACGTGGTGTTCTCGGTGGTGCAGGACATCGATGAGGCCAAGGCGAGCTACGCGTCGCTGAAACAGCGCCTGCCGGCGTTCGGCCGTGGCCCTGAGGAATTGACCATCCTGCCCGGCGTGATGCCGATCGTCGGCCGCACCGACAAGGAGGCGTTCGAGAAGCTCAACACCCTGCAAAGCTTCATCAGCGAGAGCAACGCGCTCCGCATCCTCTCCGACCGCCTCGGGCAGGACATGTCGGCCTACGATCTCGACGGGCCCGTGCCCGACCTCGGATTGTCCGACGGCTATCACAGCTTCGCAACGGTGATGCTCGCCAAGGCACGGCGCGACAACATGACCCTGCGCGATCTCTACAACCTCACCGCCGCCGCCCGCGGCCACTGGGTCTTGTGCGGCTCGGCCGAGCGCATCGCCGACACCTTGCAGCAATGGTTCGAGGAGCGCGCCGGCGACGGCTTCAACGTGATGCCGCCCTACTTCCACGAAGGTTTCGACGACTTCGTCGACCTCGTGGTGCCGATCCTGCAGGACCGCGGCCTGTTCCGCACCGAATACGAGGGCACGACCTTGCGCGACCTGCTCGGCCTGAAGCGGCCGAAGAACGCGCGGTTCGCGAGCTGAGCGGAGCGACACGCGGGCGAACCTGACGCTGTCGCCTAGCGACGGTTTCGCCATTCCGATTCAATTGTCAAACAGCCGGGAGGATATAAGTCCGCGTTCTCGCCGCGCAATACGCGCGAGTCTTGCAGAAGCCACACCCTCGAAAAACAAAGAGGGCGCAGGGAATGCCGGGTGAAGGCCTCACCCATGGCCCGCCTGCAACAAGAAACGCAGGCGGCAGTCACCACAGGTTCAGCCAATCATCCGGCATTCCCTGCGCGGTGGTGTTAACGCATATGGCGTGCTCTTCCCGGGGACCGGGCTTTCTTGCCCCCGTCACCCGCGTGATGCAAGCATCACCGCGAGCTTAGCGCCAGCGTCGGGGCGCCAGAACCACACGCTTTAGCCGTCCGCGATCAGCATCGCTCGTCGCGCCATGCCGCCGCGTCCACCGCATCCCCGCCTCACGCTCGTGACGACGCGTTCGCCCCTCTCATCGAGGCGGGATGGCGGTATATAGGCGCACTTCTGAAAAAAAGAAAGAAGAAAATTCGGGCGGAGCGAACCGGATGATGCTAACCGACTCGAATTGCTCGTGAACTTTCTGTTTCGACGCAGACGATTTTCGCGACGAAAACCTGCGCCATCGGTGCAACAGCCCGCGCACCCGACCGGATTCCGCCCGTCGGGCGACTCGCTCCGTAGGATGGGTTGAGCGGCCAGTGGCACTCGGCTCAAAGCAGCAAGAGGCGAAAGCGAAACCCATCATCGACGACCGCGATGGGTTTCGCGGCCGCCTTCGCCAAAGGCTTCGGCGGCCGCTCTGCCCATCCTACGAGCTGCTCCCTGTGGCTGGCTGTGCTCTCCCAGCGGCGGTCGCAATCGCAGCCCCGCGTTGACATCACATCGCGGTGCACATGTGAACGACCTTACACGCGCTCGACGCTCCCCGCCTTACCATGGTCCGTGCCAGCGCTCCTTCAGCACCGAAGGCTTTTTGATCATGGCTGTTGTTGTCGACGACAAGCGGATTCAGCACCGGACGGGCAGCGGCTGGCTGTTCGCCTATTTGATCTTGGCGGCCATCGCCCTGGCGGCATCGATCTACTTCCTGCCTGCCGAACCTGGAACGACGGAGGCCGATTTTGCGGTGATCGCGTTTGCGCCGTGATGGTCAGCGATTGAGCCAGCCGCCGCGACCACCCCGCGGATCGCACAAGGACGGGCCTGCGCCGCAGCAAGTAATAACGATCATGGAAGTTGCGGGACGAACTGTCGTTCACGAGCATCAGACATGACGGGCTCACCGAAACCGGCGACGCCGAGCCGACCGATCGCGAGATACTGGCGCAGCCAGTAGCCCGCATGAGCGAAGCGACATGCGGGAGAAGAAGACCCGGATATCGCTCCGCTCATCCGGGCTACGCCTGCTGGCGCAGTCGCATCGCAGCACCGTCAGGTGCTGCCGAAGAACGTGAAGCGCACCACGCGCCAGATCGTCCGCGGCGACGCGCCGTGCGAATGGGGCAACATGATGTGCGCACATGACTGAAATCGATGGAGCGGGTGAAGGGAATCGAACCCTCGTATTCAGCTTGGAAGGCTGCTGCTCTACCATTGAGCTACACCCGCGTGCGAGCCATCCCCTAACATGCCGGACGAGCCGCCTCAACTGGTCCTGAAACCGTTGTTTCCGCGCGTTTTTCGGCCGCGCGCCCCTTAACGGCGGCCAGCGCGGGGACTATATTGCGATTCCCGTCAATCAACGAAAAGGAGGTGATCCAGTGTCTTATCTCAAGCGCTGTCACCTCGCTGGGATCGCCCGCTAGGCACGTCTTCGCGCCTGGCACACGGGGCGGTCTCGGCCCTGGACCAGCGAGTTTCAAGAGTTGCGGCGCGGCGGGAGCCATCCCGCCGCGTTTTGCATGCGCCTCGCGCGCCAATGGCCCTGCCGCCCTTTGTCGGAATTGGCCCCGCCGGACGCCCTCCAACGCGCCCTCGCAAGGAGTTGCCGATGCTGTACGCCATCCTCGCCTATCACGTCGAAGCCGACGTCTTGTCGTGGACGGCGGAAGCCGATGCCGCCGTGATGTCCGGCCTGATCGAGGCGCACGATCGGCTCAACCGAATGGGAAAGCTCGGGCCTTCCGCACGGCTGGGCGACACCGCCAAGGCGCGCACCTTGCGCGGCCCCGGCGCAGGAGCCGTGATCGACGGCCCGTTCGCCGAGACCAAGGAGCAATTGCTCGGCTTCTATGTCGCCGATCTGCCGAACGAGGAGGCAGCGATCGAAGCCGCGCGTGAACTGCGCCGCGCCAATCCGGGCGCAGTCTACGAGATCCGGCCGATCCGGCGCTTCATTCCCGGCGCCGCGTTGCCGGATGTCGATACCCACAGCGGCAGCACAGCTGCCCGCTGACCGGCCTCGCCTCAGACCGCGGCGCGCGGGCTCAACAGCCGGCGGACCAGAAGCGCCCCGAAGCCGAGCACCCAGAAATAGATCGCATAACGTGGCGCGAGCGCGGCCACGATCGTGCCCGGCACGAACACCAGGAGCGGAAAGGCCGCAGCCACGAGCTCGACATGCATGCCCGGGCCGGTCGCCAGCCGCCACAGCCACGCATTGAGCCCGGCGATCACGATCAGATGCAGCCCATAGACCACGGCGACCACCTGGGTCATGCCGAAACTGCCGTTCAGGCCGTTGGTCACGGGCAGCAGGATGATCGACAGCAGGAACAGAAGATTGAGCAGCACGATGCCGCGGCTGCCGAGCGGCTTCATCATCAGACGCCGGTGGTGGCTCATCCAGAACACGCCCGCCACGATGAAGCTCACCACCATGGCCGACAGGCGGGCGCCATAGACGTGGTAGAGGTCGGTCCACTCCGGGACCTTGGTGAACTCGCTGGCCTTCGGCAGGTCATAGGCGAGCAGCGTCATCGCCACGCCGAAGATGGTGTTGCTGAGCGAATCGAGCTTGTTGAGCTCGAACTGATCCGTGTTGAGGCTCGACTCGATCATCCCTGAAACCACGCGACGGCTGTGCAACGATGCCGCCCGTCAGGCGGCCGCTCGTGCAGGCCGGCAGTATCGCATATTGAGGCGGCTCGCGAACGCCGGACGCAGGTCAGGCCGGCGCCTTCCGGATCAGCGGCAGGGACGAATCTTTCCGCTGAAATCCTTGTAGGTGCCGGCGGCCGCGTTGTAGCTGCGGAAATGCGTGCACAGCGCCGCCGTCACCTTGAGTTCCTTCGCGCGCGGCTCCTTCGTGCGGTCGGCGGCACGGCGCGGCAGCGGAATCTTCTCGCCCGGCTTGATCGCCGGGCTGCTGTCCTCGACCGCCGCGCTCGGCGACGGGCTGACGACGGCATTGGCAACCGGCTTCTGCTCCGGAGCGGCGGGCTTTTCCTCCGCGGCAACCGGCTTCGATTCGGGCGCAGCCGGCTTCGCCTCTGCGGCGACCGGCTTCGGCTCGGGCGCAGCGGGATTCGTCTCCGCGGCCACTGGTTTGGGTTCAGGCGCGGCCGGATTCGCCTCTGCGGCGACCGGCTTCGGCTCGGGCGCAGCCGGATTCGCGTCGACGACGACCGGCTTCTGCTCCACGACGGGCGGCTGCTCCGCTGGCTTCTGCTCGGCCGGGGCCGGCGGCTGCTCGGCCACCGCAGGCTTGTCCGGCGGCGCCGTCTCCTTCTCGTCTGTCATGACAGGCTTGTCGTCGGAGCTCGATTTGTCCTCGGCGACCGGAAATTTTTGCGAGGCCGGCGACGGCATGCCGTCGGCGACCGCCGGTTTTTCCGGGGGCACAGGCCGCTGGCTGGAGCTCTTCATCCGTTCGATGAAGTCCTTGCATTGGAACGGGAACACGATCTCCCCCGACACGGTCACGCCGATCGGCGTGCAGCCGCCGGGCGGCGGCATCTCCGGCTTGGCCGCCGGCTCATCTGCCGGGGCCGGACTCGGGCCGACTGCGCCCGTGGTCTGCGCGAACGCCGTGCTGCTGACGGTGAGGAGAAAGGCACTGCATAAAACGCGAGCACACCAACCAGTGGTAGCCGGGAGCACGAACAAACGCATGATGAGGGTACTCGACGAACGCACTTGGACTCCTCCATCACGGCTTTGAGGCAAGTCTATGAACTTTTCGAGTTCGCCGCTTCGTCGCCGCTTGATCGATGCGTCACTGTCGCTGATTCGACACGCCGACTCGTTCCCAGCCATGATGGCGCGCGAGGCCGGACGGTAAGTGGCGCCTTCACGACGAGGCGCGCACCGATGTGGTAGCTCACCCTCCACGAAACACCCATGCTGGCTTGCCGAGCCGTAGCTCGCGAAGCGAGCGAAGGATGGTGGGGGAGGCAGGACTCGAACCTGCGAAGCCATGAGGCGGCTGATTTACAGTCAGCTCCCTTTGCCACTCGGGACACTCCCCCCTTCACACGGCATGCCGTCCGCTCCACCTTCGGCGGCTCCTTGGGCGGCGACGGACCTGCCATGGAGAGGTATAGCCGGGCCCCGGACGAGGGGGCGCTCAGCCGGCGCGTTTATGGGCGAAGCACCCCGCCAAAGTCAACCAAGGGAATGCGCCAAAAACGGCGGATCAGGGCCGAAATTGCCTTGATGAGGAACCCGTGACACAAGCCTTTTCATGAATCAGCGCAAGCCGCCATTCCGGCGCGACCGAGGCAAGTCGTCCGACCCGCGCCGCCCGCTGCGGCCCGCCTGGCGCGAGCGGGAATCCGCCGCGAACGGCCCGGTCGTGCTCTATGGCTGGCACACGGTGAGCCTGGCGCTGAAGAACCCGGCGCGTCACATCCGCAGGCTGCTGCTCACCGAAAATGCCGCGCGCAGGCTCGCCGAGGACGGCATCGAGACCCGCCTTGCCCCCGAGATCGTGCGCCCGAGCGTGATCGACGGGCTGCTCGGGCCGGACGCCGTGCACCAGGGCCTCTATGCCGAGGCCGATCCCCTGCCCACCCCCGACATCGACGAGCTGCCGGCGGAGGGCATCGTGCTGGTGCTCGACCAGATCACCGATCCGCACAATGTCGGCGCCATCCTGCGCAGCGCCGCGGCGTTTGCCGTTGCCGCGATCGTCACCA
>NZ_JAFAVV010000911.1 GCF_019242285.1 Bradyrhizobium sp. | reverse complement strand
CTTCAAAGGCCCCATCGTGGACAACAAGGGCAAGACCGTGATCGCCGCGGGCACCGACCGCGGCCAGAAGGATCCCGAGTTGGAGAAGATGGACTATCTGGTCGAGGGCGTGATCGGAGCCACTTCGTGACGTCGGAGGTGGCGGATCCCGCAGAGGCGGTGGCGATCGCGCCAGCCGCCGATCCGGGCTTCCTCCAGCGCCACGGCGCCGGCATCGAATATGTTCTGATCCCAGGCGCGGCGCTGATCGGCGCGCTCGCTTTGTTCGGCGTGTTCGTCGCGCTGTTCGGCAAGAACCCGCTCGACCTCTATTTCTACATGTATTACGGCGCCTTCGGCACCTGGTTCTCCTGGCAGAACACGCTGACCCGCGCGGCGCCGCTGATCCTGACCGCACTGTGCACGGCAATGCCGGCGCAGCTCGGCATGGTCATCATCGGCGGCGAAGGCGCGCTGCTGATCGGCGCGCTGGCGGCGACCTCGGCGGCACTGGCGCTGCCCTCCATGCCGCCGCTCATGGTGCAGTTCGCGATGGCCGCCGCCGGCATGATCGGCGGCGGCCTCTGGATCATGCTCTCGGGCGGCCTTCGGCACTATCGCGGCGTAAACGAGACCATCTCCAGCCTGCTTCTGGTCTACATCGCGCTGGCGATCCTCAACCATCTGGTCGAAGGCGTGATGCGCGATCCCGCGAGCCTCAACAAGCCGTCGACCCGGGAGATCGGCGCGGCCAACATGATCGGCAGCATTCCCGGCACCGACGTGCACTGGGGACTGGTGTTCGGCATCGTCGCCGCCATTGCTGCCTACATCCTGATCTATCACACCGCCTTCGGCTTCGCCGCGCGCCTCGCCGGCGGCAACATCCGCGCCGCCCGCATCGTGGGTCTTTCGGTCGGCAAGCTGATCCTCACGATCTGCTTTCTCGCCGGTGCTTCCGCGGGGCTTGCGGGCATGGTCGAGGTCGCCGCCGTGCAGGGCCGCACCAATGCCAACCTGGCCGCCGGCTATGGCTTCACCGGCATCCTGGTTGCTTTCCTGGCGCGACAGAATCCGCTTGCGATCATTCCTGTCGCGATCCTGCTCGGCGGCATCAGCGCGAGCGGCGGGTTGTTGCAGCGGCGGCTCGGCCTGCCGGACGCCTCGGTGCTGGTGCTGCAGGGCGTGATCTTCGTCTTCGTGCTCGCCAGCGATGCGCTGTACGGGCGGATCGGCTTTCTGAAGGGGAAGAGCTGACATGGCGGACCCCTCGCTCGGGCTCTGGACCGTTCCGCTCGCCGTGTTCGGCGGTGCAGTGCGCGTCTCGACGCCATTCCTGTTCGTCAGCCTCGGCGAATGCATCACCGAACGGAGCGGCCGCATCAATCTCGGTCTCGAGGGCACGCTGGTGATGGGCGCGATGAGCGCCTATGGCATCTCCTATCTCGCCGGCTCGCCCTGGCTCGGCGTGCTCGCGGCAGGCTTGACCGGCGCCTTCCTCGGCGCGCTGCATGCCGGCATCTGCTCGCTGCCACGCGTCAACGACATCGCGGTCGGCATCGCGCTGATGCTGTTCGGCACGGGGCTCGCCTTCTATCTCGGCAAGCCACTGATCGAGCCGACCGCGGCGCGCCTGCCGGCGATCGACTTCGGCTGGTGGAGCGACATTCCGCAGCTGCGCGCAGCGCTCCGCATCAACGTGCTGTTCCTGATCGGCCTTGCGCTCGCACCGATCCTGTATTGGGCCTTCCGGACCACACGCTGGGGCCTTCTGATCCGCACCGCCGGCGAGAGTGCGGATGCCGCGCGCGCCATGGGCCATTCGGTCTTGCTGATCCGCCTGCGCGCCACCATGGCCGGCGGTTTCCTCGCCGGCATCGGCGGCTCGTTCCTGTCGCTGTTCTATCCCGGGAGCTGGAACGAGGGCCTTTCCAGCGGCCAGGGCATCACGGCGGTGGCGCTGGTGATCTTCGCGCGTTGGGATCCGATGCTGTGCCTGTGGGCCTCGCTGCTGTTCGGCGGCGCAGCCGCGCTCGGACCGGCGCTGCAATCGGTCGGCGTCACCTCCGGCTATCATTTGTTCAACGCAGCGCCCTACATCCTGACGCTTCTCATCATGATCATCACATGCTCGCCGAAGCGGACGTTGACCGGCGCGCCGGCCGAGCTTTCGATCACAAAATAGGGGACGAGGCCATGCCCGAGCGCTTCATCAAATCCGAGCCCTATGCCTGGCCCTATAATGGCGACCTGCGGCCCGAGAACACCGCGCTGATCATCATCGACATGCAGACCGATTTCTGCGGCATCGGCGGCTATGTCGACAAGATGGGCTACGACATCTCGCTGACGCGGGC
>NZ_JAFAVV010000872.1 GCF_019242285.1 Bradyrhizobium sp. | reverse complement strand
AAGACTCAAGCCATTGAATCGACTCGTCTTTGTGCAAATATGGTCGTTCCAAAAAGCTCAAGAATTTCAACGAGAGCACCACACATGTGACTTAGTACGATTAGCCCACCCTACGGCTCCGTGCGAGAACCCTAAGCTCAATCCAGCATCTTGATATCGTCGGGCGCCTGCGGCGGCGTCTTGATCGCGATGGTCTTGAGGGTGCGGCCGCTCACCTTGGTGCCGCCATGCGGCGTGCCCTTCGGAATGATGACGAGATCGCCCGGCTTCACCGGCACCTCCGTGTCGCCGAGCCAGATCGTGCCGGTGCCGTCGAGGACGTACTGGATTTCGTTGGCGTTCGCGTGCAGATGCTTCGGCGTGTTGCCGTCCTGGATCGCGAGCGTTGCGCCGTCGACCGAAACGAGCAGCTTGTTGCGCATGCCCGACGCGTTGGGCGCGGAGAGGGCGTCGCCTTCCAGCTCACCGGTATGGATCACTTGCGCGGTGATGGTCTCGGCGGCAATCGCGGGGCGTAGCACATGCGTCACCGCGCATCCGGCGGCGAACGCCGCGGCAATCGACAGGGTTGTCGTGAGTTTGTTCATCTCGTCCTCCCCGGTGGCTGGTTGTTATGACCTCGATGTTAGGTTGCGAATTCCTCGCGGACCATCGACCATCCGGCGAAAAGATCGCGAGCTCTCCAAGGAATAAAGCTATCAGTCCGCGTTTTGCGGCACTGCACTCTGGCACCAAAGTCGCCTTCTCAAGCCCGCCGCGCCGCATTATGTTGCCGCACAACCGAATGGAGGAGACCGCCCATGACGAAGTCGATCGGCAAGCTCGCCGGCGCCCTGTTCGCCCTGATGCTGGCCATGCCCGCAGTCATGGCCCAGAGCAAGGTGACGGTCGCCGTCGGCGGCGGCGCCTGTCTGTGCTACTTGCCGACCGTGCTCGCCAAGCAGCTCGGCGAGTTCGACAAGGCGGGCCTCAATGTCGACCTCGTCGATCTCAAGGGCGGCTCGGATGCGCTGAAGGCCGTGCTCGGCGGCAGCGCCGACGTCGTCTCCGGTTACTTCGACCATTGCGTGAACCTCGCCGCGAAGAAGCAGGAGCTCGTCTCCTTCGTGGTCTACGACCGCTATCCCGGTCTGGTGCTGGTGGTCTCGCCCAAGCACACCGGTGAGATCAACTCGGTCAAGGACCTCGCTGGCAAGAAGGTTGGCGTCAGCGCGCCGGGCTCCTCGACCGATTTCTTCCTCAAGTACTTGTTGAAGAAGAACGGGCTAGACCCGACCAGCGCGGCCGTGATCGGCGTCGGCTTGGGGGCGACCGCGGTCGCGGCCATGGAGCAGGGCCAGATCGACGCCGCGGTGATGCTCGATCCGTCGGTCACCGTGCTGCAGGGCGGCCATTCCGACCTCAAGATCCTCGCCGACACCCGGACGCAAAAGGACACGCTCGCCACCTTCGGCGGCGAGTATCCTGGCGGCGCGCTCTATTCCACGGCGGCCTGGGTGTCGTCGCACGAGAAGGAGGTGCAGGCGCTCACCAATGCGATCGTCGCGACGCTGAGCTGGATCCATTCGCACTCGGCCGAGGACGTCATGGCGAAGATGCCGGACGAGATGGTCGGCAAGGACAAGGCGCTCTATCTCGCCGCGCTGAAGAACACCATTCCGATGTATTCGGAGAGCGGCAAGATGGACCCGAAGGGCGCGGACGCGGTGCTGGCGGTGTTCAGCGAAGGCTCGCCCGAGGTCGCCAAGGCCAATGTCGACGTCAGCAAGACCTTCACCAACAAATATGTTGACCAGGTCAAGAAGACGACGGGGATGAGCGCGAACTAATCATCCAGCCCGATCTGTCGGCGCGCATAAAGGGCTGCCGCGATCACGATCGCGGTTCCCTTGATGATCATCTGGACCTGAATCGGCAAGCCAAGCAGCAGCACCTCGTTGGCGATGATGACGATCATGGCGCTGCCGGCGAGCGCGCCGAGGATCGATCCGCGCCCGCCCTGCAGCGATACCTGACCGATCACGCAGGCGACGATGGAGTCGAGCTCGTAGCCTTGACCGACCCAGTTGTCGACGAGACCGACATAGCCGCTCAGGATCAGTCCGGCGGTCGCCGCAAGGCACGCGGAGATGACGTAACAGCCGATCATGACCAGGTCGGAGCGGATGCCGAACAGCCGCGCGGTCATCGGATTGCCGCCGACGATGAAGATCCTGCGTCCGAACGCGGATCGATGAAGCAGAACGGCGAGACCTGCGGCGAGGGCGAGCAGCACCAGCGCATCGTAGGGAATGCCGTGAAATCTCCCGGCCCCGAGCAGGCGCAGCAGCGGCGGTACGTTGCCGGACGGCGCGCCCTGCGTGTAGGCGAAGCGGAAGCCCTGCAGCAGGATCATGGTGGCGAGCGTGGCCAGAAATGGCGAGACCTGCCGCTTCGTCACCAGAAGGCCGTTGAGAACACCGATTGCGACCGCAACCGCCAGGGTTGCGGCGAAAACGGCCGCGATGCCACCGGCGCTGCCGGAAAGGCTGGTGGCGATCACGGCCGCGGTCGCCATCATCGAGGCGACCGACAGGTCGAGCCCGCGCACGATCATCACGAAGGCCTGCCCCATCGCGACGATCGCGAGCGGCGCGAATTGCAGGAGCAGGTTGGAGAGATTGCTCGCACCGAGGAAAGCCGGCGACAGCAGCCCGCCCAGGCCGAGCAGCACCGGCAGGATGAGGATCATCCCGAAGCGGCCGAGCAGGCGGAGCAGCGACCAGGAGGCCGCGATCGCGCGTGGCAATTCAGCTGATGTCGTCAGCCGCTCGCTCAAACCGTCCTCCGGCGTTCGACATAGACCGAGACAGCGAGCATGATGATCACCGCCTGCGCCACGAGCTGATAGTGTTTCGAGACATCCATGAAATTGAGAAGGTTGTTGAGGAGCGCGATCAGGAAGGCGCCGAGCAGCGTGCCGCTGACGCCGCCTTTGCCGCCGCTGAGCAGCGTGCCACCCAGCACCACCGGCGTGATCGAGGCCAGCGTGTAATTGACGCCGGTGTAGGGCTGGCCGACGCCGAAGCGCGCCGCGAGATAGAGCCCGGTCGCCGCGCAGCAAAATCCCGAGCAGCCATAGACCAGCATGAGGATACGCGTCCGGCGCAGTCCGACGAGTCGCGCCGCGTTGGCATCGTCGCCGAGCGCGTAGATCTGCCGCCCGAGCGGAAGATAGCGCAGCAGCAGCGCGATCAGCAGGCACAGCAGGACCGCGATGGTGGCGCCGAGCGGCAGCCCGTAGATGCGGCCATAGGCGAGGAAATTGAATCCCCGCGGCACGCGCCCGACGGGCCCCAGCGCATACAGCAGCGTCGCCCCCTGCAGGACGGCGCCCATGCCGAGCGTCACGATCAGCGGGTGCACCCGCAGGGCGACGACAAGGCCGGCGTTGACGAACCCGACCAGGGTTCCGAGCGCGAGCACGCCGATCACAACGGCAATGACGCGATTCGGATCGTTGTTGATCAGTCCCGAGGTCAGGCAGGAGGTCAGGCTGATCAGCGAGCCCACGGAAAGATCGATGCCGCCCGACAGGATGGTCAGGGTTTGTCCGATGCTCACGAGCGCGAGATCGGTGGTCTGCTCGAACACGTTGAGGAAATTGCCGACGCTCAGGAAGCGGTCCGACACGGTGGCGCCGACGAGGCTGACGGCTCCGATCAGGACCAGGACGCCGGCGAGGCTCGCATTGCTGCGGAGCCACCATCGCCGTTCCGTGCGCGCCACGACAGCCCCGGTCATGTTGCGCGCTCGCTGGTCGCAAGATGCGTGATGCTCTCCTCCGTCGCCTGCCGCCCTGCGAGCTCCCCGGTGATGCGGCCCTCGCGCATGACGATCACGCGATCGGCCATGCCGATGACTTCGGTCAATTCCGAACTGATCATCAGGATCGCCACGCCCGAGGCGGCCAGATCGCGCATGATGCGATAGATCTCGGCTTTGGCGCCGACGTCGATGCCGCGGGTGGGCTCATCCAGGATCAGCACGCTCCGGCAAATCCGTGCCCAGCGCGCCACGATCACCTTCTGCTGGTTGCCGCCGGACATGGTGGCGACCCTGGTCGCCGGGCCGCGGCAGGCGATGCGGTAGCGCTCGATCTCACGTGCGGCGATGCTGGCCTCGAGGCTGCGGTCGATCAGCCCGTGCCGTGCGATCTCGGACAATGCGGGCCCGGAGATGTTCGCCGCGACATCGAGCAGCATCGCCAGTCCCTGCGACTTGCGGTCCTCGGTGACAAGGCCCATCCCGAGCTCGATCGCGCGTGCGGGCGACATCGAGTTGAAGCGCTGGCCCCGCAGGTGAATCGTGCCGCTCAGGATCGGCACCGCACCGAACAGGCCGAGCGCCAGCTCCGAGCGCCCGGCGCCGACCATGCCGGCCAGTGCCACGATCTCACCGGCTCTCAGTTCGATCGAGACGTCGCGAACGCGATCGCCGACGGCAATGCCGTCGGTGCGCAGCACCGGCTCGCCGCCTGCCGTTTCGACCGGCCGGGTTGGAAACAGATCGCCGAGTTCACGGCCGACCATCATCGAAATCAGGCGCTCGCGGGTGACGTCCGCGGTGTCGTGCGTACCGACCTGTCGTCCGTCCTTGAGGACTGTGACGCGATCGCAGATCGCAAAGACTTCATCCAGGCGATGAGAGATGAACAGCACCGACACGCCGCTCTCTCGCAGGCGGCGGAGCAGATCGAACAGCAGCGTCACCTCGCGCCCGGCGATGACCGCGGTCGGCTCGTCGAGAACGAGCAGCTTGAGATGATGAGCCATGGCACGGGCGATCTCGACCATCTGCTGGTCGGCAACCGAAAGCGACGAGACGCTGGCATCGACGTCCAGCGAGACGCCGAGCTTCTGCAGCAGCGCCCTTGCTTCGCGCCGCGTTCGCGCGTGATCGACCATTCCGAACCGGTTGC
>NZ_JAFAVV010000666.1 GCF_019242285.1 Bradyrhizobium sp. | reverse complement strand
CGCCTGGTTCGCCACCACCGCCTTCGCCTATCTGATCGGCAACGTGTTCTGCGTGCGCTTCGCGCCACGCCATGCACTGGAGAAGCTGATCTGGTTCGGGCTTGCGCTGCAGCTCACCGGCAGCCTGCTGAATCTGGTCTGGAGCATCGCCGGCCTCAACATGGTGCCGTCCTGGCTGTTCGGCACCCAGATGATCGTGATGTTCGGCAATGCCTTCGTGATGGCCAATTCCGCGGCCGGCGCGATCAGTGTCCGCCCCGAAGCCGCGGGCACCGCCTCGGGCGCGATGGGCTTCCTGCAGATGGGGCTGGGCTCGCTGGTGTCGCAGCTCGGCGCCTATCTCGGCGGCCATTTCGCCGCCACCCTGCCACTGACGGCCGCGATCTTCGCGCTCTCGGCCGCCTGCGCCTCGACCATGCTGTTCATCGTGCCACGCCCAAAGATCGTGGTCAGCGAGGAATTGATCGAGCAGGCGGAGGAGGAAGAGGCGGGGATTGTGTGAGGACCACCGTCATTGCGAGCGAAGCGAAGCAATCCACGCCTCAGCTCGGGGAAAGATGGATTGCTTCGTCGCTTCGCTCCTCGCAATGACGGGGAACATCGTGCCCTCACCCCCCGACCAGCTTCAGCCACTCGTCCTCGGTCAGCACGGAGACGCCGTGCTTCTCGGCTTCCTTCAGTTTCGAACCCGCGCCGGGACCGGCCACGACGTAATCCGTCTTCTTCGAGACCGAGCCTGAAACCTTGGCTCCGAGCCGTTCTGCCTTGGCCTTGGCCTCGTCGCGGGTCATCTTCTCCAGCGAGCCGGTGAACACCACGGTCTTGCCGGCAACCGCTGAATTGCTCTTCGGCTTCTCCGCGTCGAGAATGGTCACCTGCCTGGTCAGCCGCTCGACGATGCCGCGGTTGTGGCTCTCGCCGAAATAGGCGGCGACCGCCTTGATCACGGTGTCGCCGATCTGGTCCAGCGCATCCATCTCGGCGATCGCTTCCTCGTCGGCGTTGGCGACCTTGAGGCCGGCGTCGTGGAAGGCGTCCCAGGAGCCATAGCCGCGCGCCAGCGCCAGCGCCGTGGTCTCGCCGACATGGCGCATGCCGAGGGCGTAGATGAAGCGCTCCAGCGCAATGTTGCGCCGGGCCTCGATCGAACCGAACAAATTGCGCACCGAAGTCGCGCCATAACCCTCGATCTCCTCGAGCTTGAGCTTGTCGTTACGCGCCTGGAGCGTGAAGATGTCGGCCGGCTCCTTGACCCAGCCTTCATCGAAGAAATACTGGAGCTGCTTCTCCCCGAGCCCGTCGATGTCGAAGGCGCGGCGCGAGACGAACAGCTTCAGATGCTCGATCTTCTGGAACGGACAGGCGAACTCGCCGGTGCAGCGGGCGCGGGCGCCCTCCTCACCGGTCGCGGTCTCCTCGCGCACCACGTTGGTGTGCAGCGGGCACGGCACTTCTTCGGGAAGTGGAATTCCTTCGCGCCCTTCGGCCGCTTGTCGATTACGACGTCGACCACCTGCGGGATCACGTCACCGGCGCGCTGGATGACGACGGTGTCGCCGATCCGGATGTCGCGGCCCTCGCGGAGCTGCTCGCCGTCGCCGCCGATGCCCTTGATGTAGTCCTCGTTATGCAGGCTGACGTTCTGCACGATGACGCCCCCGACGCCGACCGGCTCGAGCTTGCCGACCGGCGTGAACGAGCCGGTGCGGCCGACCTGGATCTCGATGTCGCGCAGCACGGTCATGGCGCGCTCGGCCGGAAACTTGTGCGCGATCGCCCAGCGCGGGTTGCGCGACACGAAGCCGAGCCGCTCCTGCCAGTCGAGGCGATCGACCTTGTAGACGACGCCGTCGATGTCGTAGTCGAGCGTCGCGCGCTGCTCCTCGATGGAACGGTGGAACGCGATCAGCTCGTCGACGGAATGACAGAGTTTCGTCAGCGGGTTGGTCCTGAAGCCGCAGCGCTCGAACCAGTGGATCATGCCGGACTGCGTGTCCTCCGGCGTCGCGCTCATCTCGCCCCAGGCATAGGCGAAGAAGCCGAGCGGCCGCGAGGCGGTGATCGAGGGATCCTTCTGCCGCAACGAACCGGCTGCCGAGTTGCGCGGATTGGCGAAGACGGTATCGCCCGCCGCCTTCTGCCGCTCGTTCAGCGCGAGAAATGCCTGCTTGGTCATGTAGACCTCGCCGCGCACCTCGCAGATGTCGGGAATGTTGCGGCCTTTCAGCTTCTTCGGCACGTCTTCGAGCGTGCGGATGTTGGCGGTGACGTCCTCGCCCTCGGCGCCGTCGCCGCGGGTCGCCGCGACCGCGAGCTCGCCGCCCTCATAGCGCAGCGACATCGACAGGCCGTCGATCTTCGGCTCGGCGGAGAAATCGATCTTGTCATCGGCGAGCTTCAGGAAGCGCGTGATGCGGCCGACGAAGTCGATCACGTCCGCTTCGGCGAAGGCGTTGTCGAGCGACAGCATCGGCAACGCGTGCCGGACTTTCCTGAAGCGCCCCGATGGCGCGGAGCCCACCTTCTGCGACGGTGAGTCCGAGGTGACCAGCTCGGGAAACCGTGCCTCGATCGCGTTCAGGCGCTGGCGCAGCGCGTCATAATCCGCATCGGTGATCCTGGGCGCGTCGTCCTGGTAATAGAGCTTGTTGTGATGCTCGATCTCGAGCGAAAGCCGCTTGTGCTCGGTCTTCGCCTTCGCCGGCGTGAGGTCGGCGACGT
>NZ_JAFAVV010000466.1 GCF_019242285.1 Bradyrhizobium sp. | reverse complement strand
CCGTCGGCGTCAAGACCGATCGGCCGCATGCGATGATCGATTTGTTCGGCACGCCGTACACCGAGAAGCTGCACGTCGTGGAACGCTATCGGCTGGTCGCCTACGATGATGCAAAGGACGCGATGCAGCGCGGCATGCGGGAGAATCGACGCGCCACCGGACCGTACAATCCCAACTACGGCGACAAATACCTGCAGGTTCTTTTCACGATCGAGGACCCGGGCGCCTTCACGACGCCCTGGACCGCGGTCATGGTCTATCTGCGTGACCGCGATGAATTTCCGGAGGTCGCCTGCGCCGAAGGCACATTCGGTTTCCATAACCATGACGGCACAGATCTGCCGCACGCGAACAAATCGGATTTCTGAGCGGGCGCACTGTGCGCATTCTCGTGACGGCGATCACGGACAGCGGGACCGGAGAGCTGTCCGATGTCAGTCGGCTGCACCGTCCGCCTGCTTGGCGTGTTGCCCGAAGGACCCCAAAGCCAGAGCGTTTGACGGCATGACGATCTCGCCGGCGGCGAGACGCTTTTGCAGATACCGGAAGGTCTGCACGGTCTGTGCGTAGAGGTGATCGCCGGCGACGAGCGGGGTGGCATCGCGCGCGGAATTGAGCGGCACCACCTGCGTGTCGTAGTCCGTGCAGAAGAAGAACGGAAACGCACCAGCGTTGACCGGTCCGGAGATCTGCCTGGCCTCTCCAGAACGTCCCGCCGCCAAACTCCGATCATCGAGCGCACTCCACATTCACGCGGTATCGACATCATTTACTATCGCGACAAATCTACGTGGTAATTTATTACCGTCATCGGCAGCGAGTGGCTGCGCTGCCTCGGGCGCGGAGCAGATCGACGGTTTGCGATGGATCGGATGGATTGCCGGCGATCAGGGGACCACAAGCAAAATCGCTCGTGATTGCGAAGCTACACGCCACGACTGACGCGCACCCATGGCGCTGCGATCATCAACAGATAAGTATTTGTTTTAGAGCTGTGCGTGAATTCTATGAACATTTTGATACAAACAAACGCAAGAGCATAAAAAAATAGGTAAAAACCATACGTTACTTTACTACCCTGACGCGTTCGCAGGAAATATCGGTTGCGGACGAAGGGATCGGTTGCCGCTCGTTGATTGAAAGGAACACTATCGCCCAGATAGGGCCGCAGACGAAGAAGAGCTTCGGCAATGCGATCTCTTTTTGCCAGGTGAACAGGGGCGCTGGCGATGGAAGATCGTTTCGGACCTGACGCTGTCGTTTTCGTGGTGGACGACGACGCGAATGTTCGCGAGGGGCTGAAGGAGCTGCTTGGCTCGGTGGGGCTGAAATGCGAGGTGTTCAGCACGACGAGCGAGTTCCTGCAGCGGGACTTCTCGAACGAGGTGAGCTGCCTGATCCTGGACGTGCGCCTGCCGCAGCTGAGCGGCCTCGATCTGCAGGCGGACCTCGTGGCGGCGAGGATCAACATTCCGATCATTTTTCTCACCGGGCACGGCGATATTCCGATGACCGTGAAGGCGCTGAAGGCAGGAGCAGTCGAATTTCTCACCAAGCCGGTTCGCGAGCAGGATCTGCTTGATGCCGTGCGCCTTGCGCTCGAGCGGGATCGCCGGCGGCGCGAGCAGGACAGGAAGATCGTGGATCTGCGCGGGCGCTTCCAGTCGCTCAGCCCGCGCGAGCGGGAGGTCATGGCGCTCATCACCAGGGGCCTGATGAACAAGCAGGCTGCGGCCGAGATCGGCGTCAGCGAGGTCACCGTCAAGGTTCACAAGCGCAGCCTGATGAAGAAAATGGGCGTACGCTCGGTCGCCGATCTGGCAAGGATTGCCGAGGTTCTCGAGAGCGAGAACGCAAGCGAGAACCTCGGCCGAGGCCGCTTTCGGGCCTAGGAGCTCGGAAGCGGGCGGGGATCAGCGGTAGTAGTAGTTGCTTCCCCAGAAGGGGCCATTCTGGCGTGGCGCTCCGGCGGAAGGAGCAAGGCCATAGGCGCTACCGCCGCGGTTGGTATAGTTGGGGAACCAGCCGGGGTGATAAACCGGATTGACCCCATCGGTGCTCGGCGGATTGACGAATCCGCCGGAATACTCCCCCGAATTGTCGGCGGCAGCCATTGCGGGCGAGATGGCGGCAACGAAAAGTGCCGTGGCAAGCATGGTCTTGATCAGCATCTAGCAACCTCCATTCATCTGTGGTGCCCCAGCCGGTCTCTTGATGGCCTTGAGCGATCCGCGTGCCGTCTTGGCGCATCTCCGCACGCATCGAGGAACGGCGCGAGCCGCTGTCCGTCGGAGCGCAGGACACGCTTCCGATCGTGCAGGTCGGCTGGCGGTCGATAGGTGCAAACGCGCGGGCGCCGTTTGATTCAGATCAAATCCAACGAGCTCTCACCGCGGCCTCCCGAGCCGCGATCAAGAATCGGACGCAACGGCGCCGATAGTGAGC
>NZ_JAFAVV010000563.1 GCF_019242285.1 Bradyrhizobium sp. | reverse complement strand
CTCGAGGTGAACCGGCTGATCCGCGTGTCCTATGGCCCGTTCCAGCTCGGCGAGCTCGCCGAGGGCGCAGTCGACGAGGTCAAGACGCGCGTGCTGCGCGAGCAGCTCGGCGAGAAGGTGATCGCGCAGGCCCATGCCGACTTTGCGCCGGAGGCGGATGAGCGCCGCCGTCCGCGCCATGCGGACGACGAGGGGGACGCGCCGCGTGGCAAGAAGCCGTTCAAGCCGGCGGGCAAGAGCGCGCTGGTCGCCGACCGCAAGGGCCGCCGTGTGCTGGTGCAGCGGAGCGGCAGCGCGGAGGCGCGCGAGCGCAACGAATACGAGGCCAATGGCTACGGCCCGCCGCGCCGCCCCAAGCGCGGCTATCACGGCAAGCGCGATCTCAGGCCACGGGATGAGTGAGGATGTAGGCCATGATGGCTTCGTGACGGCGACGATCACCTTCGCAACACGACCGGTGCGCTTCCCTCCCCCTCTTGTCCGCCGAAGCCCGCCTTCGGGCGAAGGCGGATGCGGGGAGGGGTCGGGGAAGGGGGTGCCCCGAGCACAGACCTCTGGTGTGGCACCCCCCTCCCTGACCCTCCCCCGCATCCGCCTTCGCCCGAAGGCGGGCTTCGGCGGACAAGAGGGGGGAGGGAACACTACCAGCCGTCGTGTGGCCGACTGATGCGGGTCGTCGGCGGACGGTTGAAAGGGCGCAACATCGTCTCGCCGTCGTCGCGGGACATCCGGCCGACGGCCGACCGGCTGCGCGAGGCCGTGTTCAACATTCTCGTCCACGCCTATGACGATCCGGTCGCGGGCGCGCGCGTGCTCGATCTGTTTGCCGGCACCGGTGCGCTCGGCATCGAGGCGGTCTCGCGCGGCGCGGCGTTCGCGCTGTTCGTCGACAATGGCGCGGAGGCGCGTGCGCTGCTCCGCAACAATGTCGAGGCGCTCGGGCTCGGCGGGTCGACAAAAATCTACCGCCGCGATGCCACCCATCTCGGTCCGGCCCATCCGATGCCGCCGTTCTCGCTCGCCTTCCTCGATCCGCCCTATGGCAAGGGACTCGCGGACAAGGCGCTGGCCTCGCTGCGCGACGGCGGCTGGCTGAGCGCGGGCGCGCTGCTCGTCGTGGAGGAGGCGAAGGCGGCGGCGTTCGCGGCGCCGGAGGGCTTTGCCGAGCTCGAGCGGCGCAGCTATGATGATACGGAGTTCGTATTTCTGCGTGTGATTGCGTAGGGTGGGCTAAGGCGCGCCAGCGCCGTGCCCACCATCTTTCAGCGAATCCGTTGCGTGATGGTGGGCACGCTTCCGCCTTCGCTCGTTGAGCTACGGCGGACGTAGTCGCTTAATCCCCCTATGCAATCTCGGCGACGCAGGCTCTCACTTCCGTCCGAACAGCCGCTCGATGTCCGACAGCTTCAGCTCCACATAGGTCGGGCGGCCGTGGTTGCACTGGCCGGAATTCGGCGTGTCCTCCATCTCGCGCAGCAGCGCGTTCATCTCCTCCGGTTTGAGCCTGCGGCCGGCGCGCACCGAGCCGTGGCAGGCCATGGTGGCCGCGACATGCAGCAGGCGGCGCTCCAGCGGCAGCGCCTCGTCCCACTCCTCCATGTGCTCGGCCAGATCGCGCAGCAGGCTGTTGGCATCGGTCCGGCCGAGCAGCGACGGCGTCTCGCGCACCGCGACCGCGCCGGGCCCGAACGACTCCATCGCAAGCCCGAACGACGCCAATTCCTCGGCGCGCGCGAGCAGCCGCTCCACCGTCGCCTCGTCGAGCTCGACGATCTCGGGGATCAGCAGGATCTGCCGCGCCACGCCGTTCGCGGCCAGCGACGCCTTCAGCCGCTCATAGACGATGCGCTCATGCGCGGCGTGCTGGTCGATGATGATGAGGCCATCGCGCGTCTGCGACACGATATAGGTCTCGTGAATCTGCGTGCGCGCCGCGCCAAGCGGCCGGTCGAGCAGCTCGGCCGGCGCTTGCGCCTCGTCGCGCATATCCGCCGTGGGCCCGCCGACGTCGAAGACGGCCTGTCCCTGCTCGGCGAGCATGGTCGCCGCGGCGGCGGCGAGCTGCGGCAGCGG
>NZ_JAFAVV010000419.1 GCF_019242285.1 Bradyrhizobium sp. | reverse complement strand
GCTTGATCAACGGCGTCGGCATCGCGCTGCTGCGCGTCCAACCTTTGGTGATGACCTTGGGAACAGGGTTGATGACCGAAGGAATGTTGGTGGTTTACAGCCAGAAAATGATGGCGGCTCCTCCACGTGTGCCAAAATTTATCGAGGACCTTGGCGCTGGAAAATTCCTGGGGGGCATTCCAAGCGATCTCTTGCTTTGGGCGCCAATCGCCGTGTTCATTATTTTCATGCTGCGTCGCACAGGATATGGCCGGCTGCTCTATGCTATTGGGGACAACAGCGAGGCATGCAATTTAGCGGGCATTCGTGTGTGGCAGGTCATCGTGGTCAACTATGTAGCGTGCAGCCTTCTTGCTGCTACTGCCGGACTCGTGATTGCAGGCGGCACCGACAGCGCGGAGCTTAGCTTGGCCGAACCTTATCTCTTGCCCTCAGTGGCTGCGGTCATCATCGGAGGAACCTCTATTTTCGGCGGCCGAGGCGGATATTCGGGCACTATTATCGGCGCGTTAATTCTCACTGTGCTAAACAGCATTCTAACCCTGCTCGACGCACCCGAACCGGTTCGCCAGATCCTGTACGGCGCTATTATTCTTCTTCTCGCAGCAGCCTACACCCGACTTACCCGTTAACGAATATTTGTATGAATACACCCATTCCCGAAAAACTCCGAGTCTTGGTGGTCGGCCTGGGCCACATGGGTGTAACCCACGCCAAAGCCTATGACCGTCTTGATGGCTACGAGCTGGCCGGTTTGTGCTGCCGTTCTATTGCCAAACGCCACGACATCGCTAAACTTTGGCCCGACGTGGCGCGCTTCGCCGAATTTGGTTATGCGCTCTCGAAGGTGCAACCCGATGTCGTTTCCGTAAACACCTGGCCCGATACCCACGCGGATTTCGCGATACGCGCCTTCCAGGCCGGAGCGCACGTTTTTCTTGAGAAACCGATCGCCGAAACCGTTGCCGATGCCGAGCGGGTCGTGGCTGCGGCAGAAGCGTACAATCGCAAGTTGCTGGTGGGCCTGAGCCCACGACACAGCCCCACCTGGGTCCGTTTCATGGATTTGGCACGCGGACTCGGCAAACCTCTGGTTATGCGCATGAACCTGAACCAGCGCTCTATTGGACCCGCCTGGACATGGCACAAAAATCTGATGAAATCATTATCGCCTATCGTCGATTGCGGGGTGCACTACGTCGATATGATGTGTCACATGACTGGCGCAAAACCTGTGCGGGTGCATGCAATCGGTGCGCGGCTAACCGACGAGATTGCGCCTGATATGTATAATTACGGCCAACTTCAGGTCGTGTTCGACGACGGGTCGGTGGGTTGGTACGAGGCTGCCTGGGGTCCGCAGATCAGCGAAGTCGCATTCTTTGTCAAAGACGTCTTTGGACCTAAGGGCGGGGTACATATTGTAGTCGAGGACCCTCGAGACATGCTGGCTGCGGGTGCAACTTCGGCGGTTTCTTCCGACATACATACACACGCGAAGTCGGGAGCGATTCGCGTGCATCATGCCAAATTGTTATCTGACCAATCGCTCGCTGAATCCGACGAAGAGTTTTTGATCGCCGATCAACCCGATCACGACGGAATGAGCATGCGCAAGCAGCGCTTCTTACTGGATGCTATTCATGGCAAGCACGATCTGGCTAATCACATGCGCGATGCAATTAACAGTCTTCGGATCGTACTTGCGGCAGACGAGAGTATTCGCACCGGGCGCGCCATCGAAATGTGACGCCCCGCCAGCAGGCAGCGATCGAAGACGGCGATGTCGAGTGTGAATCAAGATGTCGAACTTTACTTCTGCGTGGAAGGCGGCGGTTCCCGGAGCCGGGGGCGGTTCGTCGACGGCCAAGGAAGAGCGCTCGCCGACGCGAGCGGAGGTCCATGCAATCCTTCGACAAATTTGGAAAGAGCGGTTTCGACCGTCGGCAGCCTCTGGAAACAATGCTGCTCTGCTGTCGGTCGACCCAACGAGCAGTTTGAAGGAGTCATCTTTGCAGTCGGCGCAGCGGGGACGTATATCGATGCTGGAAAGGATTTCTTGAATGCCTGTTCTTCCTTCGCGCGGGTCCGCTTAATGAGCGACGGCTACGCGGCGCTCATCGGAGCTGGCCTCGGAGCTCCTTGCAGCCTGATGACCGTCGGCACCGGTGTCGCCGGGCACCGGTTGTACGCCAATGGTTGGTCGATTCAGCGCGACGCATGGGGATGGATCGCCGGGAATCGGGGAAGCGGGAACTGGATTGGCCGAAAGGCGTTGCGCCATTGCTTTTCCGCACTCGATGGCGTTGTGCCGAAAGATGCGCTCAGTCGCGAGACTCTGCGAGCAATTGGTGGTGTCGAGAAGCTGCGGCTTGGATGGTTGCGGGGTCTCGGGCCTGACCGCCTGGCTGCATTCGCTCCAATGGTGCTGGAACAGGCCTCTGCGGGAGTTGAGACTGCCCAACGTATACGAGATCGCGCAATCGAGCACCTCGCGGGACTGATTGCAGTCATCGCAGGTTCTGATTCGCCCCTTTGCGGGACGGGCGGCCTAATGCCCCCTCTCCGCGAGTTGCTTTCCAAAAAGACGGGCGTCCGCATTCTCGAGGAAAAGGTTGATGCGCTAACCGGTTGCTGGCTGGTTGCGACTGGACGCGCGCCGGAAGAGCGCGCTCTTCTCTTCGGTGAAGCAGTGGAGCAAGCTGAATGAATCCTTCCACATCGCTAGAAGGTTCTATTCTAACGCCCAACGGTTGGGTAATTGGAAAATTGGATCTCGTTGACGGCATAATCTCTAGCATAGACGGTCGAATCTTGGTAGCGGGAGCGGTACCGAAAGCTCCCTTCGTTCTCCCGGGTTTCATTGATCTTCACGTTCATGGCGGCAAAAGCGGTGATTGGCGGGGAGGTGAAGAAAGTATTCGCACCTTCGTGCGTTACCACGCCTCCCACGGTACGACTGCGATCGCGCCGACAACCACGATCGGACCGGTTCCGGTCATTGAGAAGTCGCTCTCAGCCATCACTTCGATCGCTCAGACGCGGCGGCGGGGCGAGGCGGTTGTCTTGGGCGCACATCTCGAGGGACCTTTCGTGAACCCTCTCAAGCCAGGAGCAATGGAAGTCTCTCTTATACTCGAAGGCGATGTCGCGCTCGCAAGAAGCTGGGCAGATAAGTTCAACATCGTGATTGCGACTGTGGCGCCGGAAGTTCCCGGCGGTTTCGACGTTATCAGGGCGCTGGCTGAGAGGGGCTGCCGCGTGCAGATCGGTCACAGCATCGCAAGCGCCCGGATATCAGAAGAGGCGGTCCATAGCGGATGTTCCGGCTTCACACACCTTTTTAATGCAATGTCCCAGATGGAGCATCGCTCCCCAGGCGTAGCC
>NZ_JAFAVV010000349.1 GCF_019242285.1 Bradyrhizobium sp. | reverse complement strand
CCATATGTCAACTTGAGGTTGGACAATAATCCAGCAAGCGCTGAGATACCGCAATTAGTAATACTATATCTCGACCCGATTAGTGATAACTGTGACGGAAGGATCACAGATGGGGTTGCACCTGTTGCTCTCGTGCAGCGACGCGAGGGATGCGTGTTGCATCGCGATATCTGTAGATCTGTAGGGTTGGGCTAAGCGGACGCTTGCGCGGAAGCCCGCCAAGCAAAGGCAGAAGCGTGCCCATCATTCAAGACTGTGCTGTCGAGACAGTTGCGGGCACAGCGCTCCGCGCGATGCGTAGCCTCGTCGCGTGCGCGCTTTGGCCTACGCTTCTCTCCCCCCGCTCGCCCTCCTCGCGAGCCCGACCACCACTTGACTTGCCGCGCCGCCCGCGAATAATTTCCCGAAGGTCGATTGGGCGACCCACGGACCGCGTAAAGGGTTCAACCCGCCTCACTCAGCACTGAGCTGACATTCCCTTCTTTCTTGCCCGAGAGTCGCGGTCGCCGGGCGCTTCGAGAAAGAAGGTTGCCCATGTCCCAGGCTCTGCCTGAACATCCCGATCTCGCCTGGCTGAAAAAGGCTGCCAAGAAGCGGCTGGCCCAGCTTCGCGCCGTCAAGCCCGAGACGCGCCTCTACGAGGCGCAGCTCGCCGTCGCCAACGACCATGGCTTTCCGAGCTGGCGCGCGCTCAAGGCCCATCTCGATGGGCTGAGCCCCGACCTGTACCGGGACGACCGCGTGTTCGACGCCGCCCGCGCCGGCGACGTCGAAACCCTCAGGCGCGCCTTTGCCCTGGGCTTCGATCCGTCGACGCCGGACCGCGACGGCCGCACCATCCACCAGATCGCCAAGGAGTTGCGGCACGAGGCGATCGAATTGCTCGCCCGCGACGCCCAGGGCGGCCGCGGCGCGCGGCCGGAAGCCGAGCGGCAGGCGCTTCAGGACATCGCAAGCGCGGCCCAGTCCGGCAATGTCGCGGCGCTCCGCGCCGGCCTCGACGCGCATCCCGAGTTGATCGACGCGTTGGCCGGGCGCGGCTTCGAAAAGGCGGCTGCGCTGCATCTGGCGGCCCTGCACAACCGGCACGACGCGATCCGCCTCCTGATCGAGCGCGGCGCCGATCTCGATCGCCGCGATTTTCCCGACAACGCCGCGCCGCTGCATTTCGCCGCCGCGCATGGCGATCTCGAAACCATTCGGCTGCTGGTCGACGCCGGCGCGGACATCGAGGGCAAGGGCGACGATTATGCCGTCGGCGTGCTCGGCTGGGCCACCTGCTTCAAAGAGGTGCGCGAGGAGGTAGCAAGCCATCTCCTGGACCACGGCGCGACGCTCAATGTCTGGACCGCAATTGCGCTCGATCGCGCCGAGGAGCTACGCGCCATGATCGTGCAGGACCCGACCCTGCTCGCCGCGCGTATGAGCCGCAACCAGCACCGGCGCAGCGCGCTGCACCACGCCGCCGCGAAGAACCGGCTCACCATGGTGCAGCTCCTGCTCGCGCTCGGCGCCGATCCGAATGCCACCGACGCCACCGGCGCCACCGCGCTGACCACGGCTTCCCAGGAGCATGCCGACGGGCGCATCGTCTCGGCGCTGCTGGCTGGGGGGACAAAACTCGATTTCCTCACCGCGCTCAACACCGGTCGCTACGACGAGGCCGAGGCGATGCTGCGCGAAAACCCCGCCCGCATCGGCCCCGACGGCGCCGACACCATCGCGCTGCATCTGGCGGTCAGCCGGAAGAATCTCGCCGTGATCCGCTGGCTGCTGGCACATGGCGCAGCGGTCGATGCCAAGCGGCCGATATGGGACTGCAATCACACCGCCCTGCACATGACGGTCGAGAGCGGCGCGATCGACATCGCCCGCCTGCTGCTCGACGCCGGCGCCAGTCCGAACATCCGCGACGACAAGTACGACGCCACGGCGCTCGGCTGGGCGGAATATTTCGGGCGTGATGATTTCGTGGCGCTGCTCCACGGCAAGGGCGGCGAGGAAGACGGGAATCGGTAGGGTGAGCCAAGCTTTCGTCATCGCTCGAAGAGCGGTGGCGAAAGCGTGCCCTCCATGCAGCGCGCGCCACAAGCTCAGACCCGTAGCTCGAATGAGACGACCTGTCCGCCGAAGCTCGAAGAGCGTAGGGGGAAGCGACATCCGGGACGTGGCTCCCCGCTACCGGTCGGCGCCCAGCAAAACCGCGAAACCTATTGCGAAATAATTTCCTTTCCCGTAAGTTAAAACTTACGAAATGCCGGAGTCAGGGTGATCAGGTCGGAAAAGTTGCTGCTGCAGCTTCAGGCATTGGCGCACCCTGCGCGCCTCTGGATCGTGGCGCGTCTGTCTCGCGAGCGACGCGCCTACGTCAGTCAACTGGCACGCGAGGCAGGTATCAGTCGCCCGCTCATGAAGATGCATCTGCGCAAGCTCGAGATCGCGGGACTCGTGGTCAGTGCGGTGGAGACGGCCGAAAGCGGCAAGGCCGCCAATTTCTACGAAATCGTGCCGTTCGAGCTGTTGCTCAATCCGCTCGGCATCGCCAAGGCCGGCCCCTTCCCCTCGCCCGGCTCGTTCCATTCCACAGGAGAATCCGATGGCTGAGGCGTCAACGTATTTTTTCGTCCTGTCGATCCTCGTGCTCGTCGCCGGCCTTGTCGTCTTCGCGATGAAATACGCTTCCGCTGCCTATCAGAGCCGGCTGAAGGCAACATGGCAGACCGACATGGAGACCGCGATGAGCGCCCTGGGCGAGGAGATCAGCCGCCTCTCCGCGCGAATGAGCTCGGTGGAGAAACTGCTGCGCGAGGTCGAGTGATGCCGGGCCGCGCCGTCCGCCTCCTCGCCATCGCCGAGGCCCTCACCCTTCTGACGCTGATCTTCATCGCGGTCCCGCTGAAGCACATCGGCGGGATCAGGCAGGCGACCACGGTCCTCGGACCGGTCCATGGACTGACCTTCCTCGCCTTTTGCTGGGCCGCCGTGCGGGCGTGGTCGGAAGGCGCGATCGAACGGCGCGATGTCGTCCGGCTCGTGATTGGCGCATGCCTTCCGTTCGGGGGATTCGTCAACGAGCGATGGCTTCGCCGGAGGCTCGGACAGGCTTGATGCTCTATGCCCTGACCAAGGCCGGCCATATCGTGAGCATGGTGCTCTGGCTCGGCGGCATGCTCGCCGCCGCATTGGCCCTGCTGCGAGATGATCGAGAGACCCTGCGCCTCTTCAAGCGCTGGGACCAGGGCGTGACGACGCCCGCCATGTTCTCGACCTGGGTGCTCGGTGCCGCGCTTGCCGTGCAGGGCGGCTGGTTCGGCGCCGGATGGCTGTCGGTCAAGCTCGCGATCGTGGTCGTGATCTCGGCGGTACACGGCATCATTTCCGGCCGGCTGCGAAGCTCAGCGGACGCGGGGAGAAAGGCCGCGCCCGATCGCGCGGCAGGCATCACCCTGCCGGTCATGATCGCAGGCCTCGCTTTGATCGTCCTTCTGGTGGTGCTGAAGCCGTCCTGGTCGTGACCAGCCGGCGGGTACCCATGTCTCGACGCTGCTATTGCGGAGCCGGCATTGTCGGCCCGCTACGTCTTCAACCGCGGAATCAGCCGGCATGCGTTGCCGTGGCCGATCGCGCTGAGCTCGGCTTCGTCGAGCCCGCGCTCCTGGAGGTTCTTCATCTGGTCGAGCGGAAAATACGGATAGTCCGAGCCGTAGGTGACCCTGGAGACCGGGACGAGCTCGAGCAGCGCGGCGATCGCCGGCGCGCTGGTGGCGTTGGCGGTGTCGTAGTTGAGACGTCTCAATTCGCCCACCACCCCTTCCGGCGCGAATTCGTGCACATTGGGCATCGCGCCGTAGAACGCCTCGATCCGGCCCGCCATCATCGGGACCGTGCCGCCGGCATGCGAGAACAGCCAGTTGATGTCCCGCCAGCGCGCGAAGGCGCCGGACAGCAACAGGCTCGTGACCGCGCGCGTGGTGTCGTGGGGCACCTCGATCACGGCCGGAAATGCGCCGACGCCGAGCCGGGCGCAGCAGCTCGCGACCAGCGGATGCACATAGACCACCGCCTTGCGGTGGTTCAACTCGTCGAACACCGGCCTGTAGTCGGCATGACCCAGCCACTTGTCGCCGTAATTGGTCTGCAGGCCGACGCCGTCGGCCTTCAGCGTGTCGAAGGCATATTCGATCTCCCTGAGCGTCCAGTCGGGATCGAGCATCGACAGGGTGGCGAACAGCCCGAACCGGCCGGGATGGTCGCGCATCATGTCCGCGGCGAAGTCGTTGCAGTCGCGGGCAAGCCGGTTGGCCTTCTCGGCGTTGAAGTCGAACCAGACACCCGGCGTCGACGCCATCGACAGCACGCCGGTCCGGATGCCGTTGCGATCCATGTCCTCGATCGCCTTGGCTTTCGACCAGGCGACCTGTCCGGCAAAATGCCGAAGACCGCGCTGATCCTCCCAGTCGAGCCAGATCTTCTGGTACTGTGGCGGATAGAAGTGATGGTGGGTGTCGATCAGCTCGCGCCCCTCGGCCGCGTCCCCCTCGCCCGGGAGAACGGCAGCGGCCCCCAGCGCCGCCGCGCCGGCGATGAATCCGCGGCGCGACAGCGGCATCGTCTCGCAACATGCACAGCCGGAAAAGTGACGCCGCTGCGGTAAAGACCTGATCATGACGAATCTCGCTCTTGCAAATTGGGACAACAACCGCCTGATGATCAGTCGCCGAAATTGCGGCGCAATTTCAGCCGGACGCCTGGCGGTTACGGCTGTAATCGCCCGGCGCAGGCCGCGGCCAATCGCACCCGCCGGATGCTGCCCGCGACGGATCGCAGGACACCCACGCGCGGCTCGCCCTTCTCTCCCCCAACCCCCGTTGCTATCGTCGCCGACAATGACGAGCGAAAGAAGGAAACGCCATGAGGGGACCCGAGGATGACGAAGGCTTCGCCGGCAAGGTCGCGCTGATCTCCGGCGGCGGAGCGGCCGGCGACGGCATCGGCAACGGACGCGCCGCCGCGATCCTGCTGGCCCGCGCCGGCGCGAAGGTCATGGTGGCCGACCGCGAACTGAAGCTCGCCGAGCGCACCGTCGAGATGATCGGTGAGGAAAGCGGCACGGCGGCGGCGTTTGCCGCCGATATCACCGACGAGGCCGACTGCAGGCGGCTGGTGGAGGCGACCGTCGCCCGCTTCGGCCGGCTCGATTTCCTCGACAACAATGTCGGCATCGGCAGCCGCGGCAGCGTGGTCGACGAGAAGCCGGAGCAGTACCGCCGCGTCATGCAGGTCAATGTCGAGAGCATGTTCCTGCTCTCGAAATACGCGATCCCCGCGATGATCGACACCGCGAAGGGCGGCGCGATCGTCAACATCTCCTCGATCTCGGCGCTGCGGCCACGCGGGCTCACCACCTACACGGTTTCCAAGGCCGCGATCATCGGGCTGACGCGCGCGATGGCGGTCGACCATGGCCGCGACAACATCCGCGTCAACTGCATCTGCCCGGGGCCGATGTACACGCCGATGGTCTATGGGCGCGGCATGAGCGAGAACGCGCGTGCGAATCGCGCCAGGGCCTCGGTACTGAAGCTGGAAGGCACCGGCTGGGACGTCGGCCACGCCGTGAAATTCCTGCTCAGCAATCACGCCCGCTACATCACCGGCCAGGCGCTGGTGGTCGACGGTGGTGTCACGCTGCAGGCGCCCGAACGCGAATCCGAGGACCACTGAGAGAAGGAAACCAAGACGATGGCCCGCCTGCCCTATCTCGAGCCCGACCAGGTCGCGCCCGAATATCGCGACATGCTCAAGCGCAACACCAATCTGCACAAGCTGCTCGTCAACTCGCCCGACATGGCCCGTGCCTTCAACGGCGTCGGCGGCTATATCCGCTTCAAGAGCAAGATCGATCCGCGGCTGCGCGAGCTCGCCATCCTGCAGGTCGGCTGGCTGGAGAAATCCGAATACGAGTTCACCCATCACGTGAAGATCGGCAAGGAATTCGGCGTCACCGACGACGACATCGAAAGCCTGTTCGCCGAGACCGAAGGCAAGCCGTCGAAGCTCGAGCCGCTGGCGAAAGCGATCCTGAAGGGCGCGCGCGAGATGGTGCGCGAGCTCGCGATGCGGGAGGAGACTTTCACCGACATCAAGCAGCATCTCTCCGACGAGCAGATGGTCGACCTCGTGCTGACGATCGCCTTCTATTGCGCCGTGGTGCGCGTGCTCGCGACCATGCAGATCGACAACGAGCCCTACTACAAGGAGGTGCTCCAGCAATATCCCATTCCCGGAGTGAACTGACATGCGCCTCAAGGACAAGATCGCCATCGTCGTCGGCGCCGGGCAGAGCCCCGGCGAAGGCATCGGCAACGGCCGCGCCACCGCGCTCACCTTCGCGCGAGAAGGCGCCAAGGTGCTGTGCGTCGATTACAATCTCGCCTCGGCGGAAGAAACCGTCGGCATGATCACCGCGACAGGCGGCACCGCGGCGGCCTGCAAGGCGGACGTCACCAGGGATGCCGAGATCAAGGCGATGGTCGACGACGCGATGCGACGCTGGGGCCGGATCGACGTCCTGCACAACAATGTCGGCGTCTCTCTCGCCGGCGGGGACGCCGAGCTGCTCACGATCACGGAGGAGGCCTTCGACCGCTGCGTCGCGATCAACCTGAAGAGCTGCATCCTCGCCGCCAAGCACGTGATCCCGATCATGCGGCAGCAGCGGAGCGGCGCCATCATCAATATCTCCTCGATGGCGGCGATCACGACCTATCCCTACGTCGCCTACAAGGCGACCAAGACGGCGATGATCGCCTTCACCGAGCAGCTCGCCTATCAGAACGCCGACTATGGCATCCGCGCCAATGTCATCCTGCCGGGGCTGATGAACACGCCGATGGCGGTCGATACCCGTGCCCGCGAATGGCACAAGACCCGCGCCGAGGTCGAGGCCGATCGCGATCGCCAGGTGCCGCTGCGCAGGAAGATGGGCACGGGCTGGGACGTCGCCAATGCCGCGCTGTTCCTTGCGTCCGACGAGGCCAACTTCATCACGGGGGTGACCTTGCCGGTCGACGGCGGCTCGAGCGTGCGACGGGGCTGAGCGGGCTAACGCGCCAAACGGCTATGCTTTCG
>NZ_JAFAVV010000441.1 GCF_019242285.1 Bradyrhizobium sp. | reverse complement strand
CTCGACCGCTCGGTCAAGCTCGCCTGGTGGCCGGGTCACTCGACCGGTCGCTATGCGGGCTCGACCTGGTTCACGGATCGCTTTGCCATCGAGCTCGACGAGCATTGCGTCGCGCAGATCAACTGCGACAGTCCCGGCTGCCGCTGGGCGACGAGCTTTCACGAGACGCGCGCCTTCACCGAATCCGCCGCGCTCGCCACCGACGCCATTCGCGACATCGTGCCCGCGGCCGAGATCAGGACGATGCGGCCGCCGCAGGCCGGCGACTACAGCTTCAACAATATCGGCCTGCCGAGCCTGTTCATGCTGTCCTCGACCATGCCCGAGGCGCTCAGGCGCGAAAAGAACTATTACGACGTCTCCGGCTGCGGCGCCAACATCGCCTGGCACACCGAGAACGACACGATCGAGATCGCCGATCGCGACATCCTGCTGACCGACATGCGCATCTATCTCCTGGCGACACTCCGCATTGTCAATGCGGAGCTGTTGCCGTTCGACTGGGGCGCGACCTGCGACGAATTCCTGGCAACGATCGCCCGTTACGAGAAGGCGTCGGAAGGCGCCGATCTGTCGGCCGCCCGCGGCGCGACGACGGCGCTCAAGGAGGCGCTGGCGAGCCTGCAGCGGTCGGGCGCGCCGGCGGCCAGGAAGAACGCCGTCCTCAAGCAGTTGTCGCGCCTCTTGGTCCCCATCAACTACACGCGGGAGCCGCGCTTCCGGCATGATCCGGCCTACACCGTGCCGCCGCTGCCGACGCTTGCGGTCGCGGCCGAGCTGCCATTGATGTCGCCGGAGCTGCGACGTTTTGCCGAGGTCGAGCTGATGCGCGGCCAGAACCGCTACGTCGCGGCGATCCGCGCCGCCACCGTCTTGGTGCAAGGAGCGCTGCAATGAGCACGAGCCCCGAGATCGTCGCCGCCGTCGATGGCGGCCTGCTGATGGGCCACTGCCAGGAATTCGCCAAGCGCGTGAAGCTGTCCGGCACGCCGGAAGAGAAGGAGAGCTTTGTCTATCTCAAGGGCTGTCTCGATTCCTATGGCTACCGCACCGAACTGCTGGAGCACGACGCCTATATCAGCCTGCCAGGCCCTGCCCGCGTCGAGGCTGATGGCAAGCCGCTTGAAAGCATCACCCATTCCTTCTCGCTCCCCTCGCCCGCCGGCGGGCTGACCGCGGCGCTGGTCGATGTCGGCGACGGCGGACCGGAGGACTTTTCAAAACAGGATTGCCGCGGCCGTATCGTGCTGGTGAACGGCATCGCGAGCCCGGCCGCGGCCGCCCGCGCCAAGGCGGCCGGCGCCGCCGGCCAGCTCCATGTCTCACCGCACGAGCATCTGCACGAGATGTGCATCTCGCCGGTCTGGGGCAATCCGTCCGCCGAAACGCTTGCCGAGATGCCGTCGACCGTCGCCTGCACCATCTCGCTGGCCGACGGCGAGGCGCTGCGCGCGCAACTGTCGGAATCGGCCGAACTGAAGCTGACGCTGCATGCCGAGGTCGACACCGGCTGGCGCAAGACGCAGCTTCTGGTCGGCGAGATCGACGGGCCGCATGGCAAGGACAGCCCCTTCGTCCTGCTCTCCGGCCATCACGACACCTGGTACTACGGCGTGATGGACAATGGCAGCGCCAACGCCACCATGCTGGAAGCCGCGCGTCTGCTCGCGACCGAGGCGAAGGCGTGGCGGCGCGGCTTGCGCGTCTGCTTCTGGTCCGGCCATTCGCACGGCCGCTATTCCGGCTCGACCTGGTATGTCGACCAGAACTGGCGCGACCTGGAGAAGCGCTGCATCGCCCATGTCAACGTCGATTCCACCGGAGGGATCGGCGCCACGGTGCTGACCGAGAACGGCGTGGTCTCCAGCCTGGCCGGCCTCGCCGCGGAGGTGACCGCGGCCGAGACCGGGCAGAACCATGCCGGCCACCGCCCGTCGCGCTCCAGCGACCAGTCGTTCTGGGGCATCGGCATCCCTTCGATGTATGGCAGCATCAGCCACCAGCCGCCCTCGCCGGTGAAGATGCGCAATGCGCTGGGCTGGTGGTGGCACACCCCGCACGACCTGATCGACAAGGTCGATCGCGACTTTCTCGTGCGCGACACCCGCGTGGTCGTGCACACGCTCTCGCGATTGCTCACCGATCCCGTGCTGCCGCTCGACCCGGCGGCGCAGCTTGCTTCGCTGCGGAGCGAGCTGGAGAAGATCGGCGTCGCGGTGCCGCCCGATCTCGTTTCGTCGGTCGACCAATGCGTCGAGAAGGCGGCGCAGCTCAAATCGGCGCCGCCCGTCGACGACGCCGCCTGCGGCCGGCTCAACGAGCAGCTCCTGCGCCTCTCGCGCGTGCTGGTGCCGCTCGACTACACCGAGGGCGATCGCTTCAAGCACGATCCGGCGCTGCCGCAGCCGGCGTGGCCTGTGCTCACGCCGCTGCGCGCGCTGGCCGCCGCGGAGCCGGGCTCCGACGGATCAAAATTCCTCGCGGTCGGCGCCGCGAGGGCGTCGAACCGGCTCCGCGCCGCGATGGACGATCTGGCGGCGCTGCTGCGCGAGTGAGGCGGCAACGAGAAGCCGGCCTGATCGGTCAGGTCGATCGGGGCAACAACCGGGAGGCTCCCCCGCGCAGCTCTCGAGGCGATCTTGACGATTGTCCGAGCGCACCGCACCGTCTCGAATGGACCTACCATTCATGGGGAGCGTGATGGCCCGCCGGCGGGGTGCGCGACAGGATTCGCGGTTTCAGCATTGGAGCCTCGATTCGGGGGTACGTTCGAAGACGATCATGGCGGTCTTGGCTGTGGGCCTCGAATCTTCGCCTGGGGCCGGCCCGCGCTGCACGACCCGTTTGCATCAAGCCATCTCCCATGACCGCTCTGCCAACACTCGTCACGCCCAACTTTTCGCCGGAACGGCAGGCGGGGCGACAAAAAATCATGCGGTCGTGAATGTGACGATCGCTATTGATCCAACGCTGCTGACATCGGTGCTGCAGATCATTGCCGGTTGGAATCAAGTCCGTGTTGGTCTGGCGCGACAACTCATTGGACCTGAAGGACGCTCCATGCGACCCGGCAATCAGGTCGCGGTCCGGCTCCATGTCGCTCCGGTTAGTCGAGAGGTTCGGAGAGATATCCCGACGCGCAGCGGCCTCAACGCGGCGCTTTGGCGGGAATTGGGGTCGACGGAACAGCCGGAGGCTACACAAGCGCGCGATCGGTCGAGCAAACGGTTCCTTCGCGACTTATCTCCGGATGGGAAGGAGACCGACCATGACGACGACCAGATTGGCAATTGCCACGCTCGTGACGATGGGACTCGCTGCCACGCCCTTTGCGGCGGAAGCGAAAAAGCACAGACACGCCAAGCACTACGGCTCGTCCGTGCAATCCACCGGTTACAGCACCACGGCCGGCGTTTCGATGCCGCGAAATGGAAACTATGGGAGCTCCGGCCCGTCCGTTGGAACCGTCACCGCCCCGTCGATCGGGTCGTACAACTGGCCTTCGGTCGGCGTGACCAATGCAAGGCCCACCTGGAGCAACACCAATCCGCGGTGAACGCCAAGGCCCTTACTCGCGCCTCGACCCGGACATCGCGGTCCGGATCGGGCACTGACGATTTGCAGGTCCGTCGATCGCCGTCGTCGCTGCGATCATTCCGGCACGAGGCCCGACGTCAGAGCGCGTGACTGAGCTCGAGCTGCCGGAGCCTGCTGCGTTCCTGCTCGGTCAGGCTCCTTTCCTGATCCGGCGTCAACGCGCCGTTGCCGATCAGCCTGAAGGCGCTTCCGGGGTCGTAGCTCGGCTCGTTGCTGCTCCTCCGCTCCCTGTCATCCTTCGACTGCGCGGGCGCGCCGGTATCGTCCTCCGAACCGCCGAAGCCCAGAAACTCGACGATGATGACCGAGGGCTTGTCCGAATTGCCGGCCTGTGGCGCCTCGGACTTGACCATGCTGCCGGCCGTGTTGTTCGCGGTCGCCAGCGCCAGCGCCGGCGGGCCCGCAACGGCCGGCAGGCCGATCGCCACGCCCTGAGTCTGAACGTTGTAGGCGTTCAATATCTGCAACGCATAGATGTTCAGCGTACCGGCGACGCGGATGCCGGCGGAGCCGGCGTCGATCGTGCCGTGCGGTGCGAACAGGTTCGCGTTGCTCTTGCTCTTGTCTTCGCCCGGCAGCGTGGTCAGCGCCGCAATGCCGGCGCCGGTGACCAGCCCTTGCGGATTGACGGTGCAGAAGCCGTTGACGTCGCAGCTTTCGCTCAGCGCCGGACTGGAGACGTAGGACTTCGGCCCGGAGCCGGCATTGATGTCGCCGTTGGCGGTGAACAGATCGACGTCGCCGCCCTGCTCGGTCATGATGCGGCTCTGGTTGAGCAGGATCGAGCCGTCGGTATAGACGCGGATGGTGCCACCGGCGAGCGTCAGGATGCCCTCCTGGTTCGGCGCAAGCGCGTCGCGCGTGGTATGGCCCACGGTAATGCCGCCGCCCGGTCCGACAATGTTGATGTCGCCGCCGCTCTGGGTTTCCACCACGGACGCGGCGATGTTGAGATGGCCGGTCGTAATCCTCGCCGCAGCGCCGTTGCTGCCGTTATCGCCGTTGTCGGTATAGCCGAAGCTCGCCGGGAACAGCGTGGCGATCGCCTGGTAGGCACGGGCATATTGCTGGAAGTACTGGCTCGACGGGTCGTGATAATCCTTGCCGACCTGGGTGAGCAGGTTGAGGAAATTCCTGTCCAAAGCGAACTGCATCTGCTGCTGCAGGTGCTGCAACGCTGGCAGATCCAGCGTGGTCAGATCGAAGCTGAGATTGGTGAGCCCGGCCTGGACCGCGAGCGCGTCGAGCTCCTGGTTGAGCTTCAAGCTCGACATCGCCTGATACAGCGTGGCCGCATCGGCCGGCGACAGCTTCACCGTGTTGGTGACGCCTGCGGCCGACGCGGTTTGAACGATCAGGTTGAAGACCTGCTGGTAGAGCTGCAACACCGATTGCGGCTGCAGGAGCTTCTGAATGTCGGAGGCCGTCGCATTGAAGGCCAATGGGTTGTGCGTCTTGGGATCGATGAAGCCGGCCGTCGCGGCCAGATTGGCCAGCGCCCGATCGATTTGATCGGTGTTCATGCCTTGGAAGGCCTTCGCCGGGTCACCGGTCGTCAGCCTCCCGACACCGGCCACGACGAGCCCCAGCTGCCGCGACTGGATCAGTTGATTGGCCAAGGCCTGGAGTTCGGTGACGATGCCGGAAGCGAGATCGATGCCGTTCGGGGCCGACGGATCGCCGTACGCGGCAATGATTCCCGCGTAGTTGACGCCAGGCTTGACACCGAACAGGAGGTCGAGCTCGGCGCCCTGCACGACGCCGCCGCCGGGCGCGCTACTGGCGCCGCTCGTGGTAATGCCCGCAATGGTCGTTCCCACTTGCGCCCCCGACCCGGTGAACGGCCCGAGATCATGCCCCGCTTGCAACAGGAAGATGCCCGGACCGGACAGCGAATAGGTCCCGCCGGTGAAGTCGTTGCCGGCGACGATGCTGGTGATGTCGGTCGGGATGTTGTTCTGGCCGCTGAACCGAAAGCCCGGGGCGTTGATGTTGTGTCCCGCCTCGATCTCGGCCGGCTTCACGAGATTGACCGTGGCTCGCGACCCGTTGATGGGATTGAACGCAAGGATGTCCTGACCGGCGACGATGATGACGGGACTGGGATCGTTGGCATGCAGGGCCACGGTCAGGTTGGGCTCCGGCAGGCCGAGCGGGCTGATGTAGTTGTCCCGCGAGATGCCGTTGTCATTGGCGACGTACTGCGAGGACGAGGTGCTGAGCCCGGGCATCGACAGGCCCTGGCCAAGGCTGATCGAGCCCGCGGCCACGAGACTCAGAGTGCCGATGTCGTCGCCGACCCGAGTCGGATAGGGCACCAGATTCGCCGGATTGCCATCACCGTCGGGCGACGGAAGCGCCGTATTGACCGCGATGCTGCCGCCGAGCGCAGTCAGCTCGAACGTGGCCGGCAGCAGAAGTCCGGCCCGAACAGTGCTCAACGTCGACCCCTGCGGTCGATGCACAAACACCGACACCGCGGTCGGTACCGTCAGCGCCGTGACGTCACCCGATACGCTCAGCGCGGAAACGCCGCTGTCGGGACCGAATGACGTGAACAAGCTGCCGAAGGTGTGACCGTCGTCGGCAGGCAGCGCCGAGGAGAATGTCAGCGTCTCGGCGTTGCTCGGCACCGCGGTCGGATCGTAGATGCCGCCGATCGTGATCGACCCCTTCGCCGCGAGGGATATGAAACCGTCCTGCACGGCGAGCAGGAGCGGCAAGAAGATGCGGCTGCCCTGCGGATTGCTGACGCTGGCCGGCACCGTGACCGATGGATCGAGCACGATGGAGCCGCCGACCTGGATCTGGCCGGTGCCGCGGCCGACCAGGAAATCGCTGCTCAGCAGGTTGCCGCCGGCGGTCACGCGCAGATCGCCGCCCCCATAGTAGCGGATGTGCGGTGGATCGTTGGGCGTGACGCCGCCGCCGACCACGAGCGTCTCGGGAAGAGACGCGCCGATGTCCTTGATATCGGCCCCCGCGGTCAGCGTGATGTCTCCGCCGCCGAGCGCGCCAAAGCCCTGGAAGAAGGTCGCGAAATTGACCCAGGCCGCGGTCTGGCAGACGCAGCTCGAGAAAGGCGTCGGGCTGCCGTTCGATTGTCCCGTGCGGTAGTACCAGGAGCTCCACAGCTCGCCGGTGGGCGCGCCCTTGAAGCCGGTCTGGGTGGCATCGGCATCGACAGGCGTCTCGATGCCGATGATCGAGCCGCCGGCATTCACCGTCACCGTGCCGCCGCCGACCGTCCAGGCCGGCGTGCTGACGAGTCCGTTCGGTGTGCTGGTGTAGCGCGCGGGCAACGACGGCGCGGTGAAGTCAGCCGGCGTATCGATGGCGGCACCGGCGGTGTAGACCGCGCCAGGCATGGTCGTGTCGAGAAACGCAACGTTGCCGGCCGCGGACATCGTGATCGAGCCGGTCCCGGTGCGCACCAGGGTCGGGATGTAGACCGTCAGTTGGGCGCCAGCCACAGACCGTCCCAACGGGTCGACATAGGAAGTGTGCCCGTCGATCGTGATGTTGCCGGTGACCGAGGACGACAGCGACGAGGTCGGCACGACCGCGTTCGGGTCGAGCGATAGGGCGTTGTTCGGGCCGAAGACGGCGCCCGCCACGAAGTCATAGGAGAAGCTGCCCTTGCCGCTGACGACGCTCGACATGACCGACGCCGCCGCCGTCGTATTGAGAACGGTGACGCTGGCCACGCCTGGCACACTGTAGACTGCCGGGTTGTTGGCGATCTTATCAGCCGGGTGCACCGGGTTATTGACGCTCGGAGCGTAGGTGGACTCCTGTAGCGTCGTGTAGGCTGGTGGCGGCGCCGGGGGTGTCACCGGGATCGCAGCAACGTCACCCGCCTTGAAGTCGGCGGCGGTGGCCTTGGCCAGGGTCGGCTGGCCGACCGTATTCGACAGGGTCGTGAATTCACTGTTCTCCAGATTAGCATTAATGACGTTGTAGAAATAGGCGGTCCACTGGGTGACGTAATCCTGAGTCGTCGCCGTCGCAAAACCGGTGTTCGGATCGAACGTGATAGCGCCGGTCTTGGCTTTCAGGTTGTAGTAGACGTCCGCCGTGGTGACCGGCACAGGAATCCTGATCGCGGCCGGATCGAGTTGGAGGGCGCCATCAAGCGCGCCCAGCACCGCGGCGTAGTCCGAATAGGACAGCACGACACCGCCCGAAATGGGCGAGACGCCGAAGACGCCTGCGTTGACGCCGTTCTTGTTGACCGCGATCAGCTCGGTCTCATAGGCCCGGAACAGGGCGACATACTGGCCGTAATACTGATTGTACTGATCGATGACGCGGCTGTCCCCGGAGATGTTGTCAGGCTTTTTCAGCACGAATTGCAGCGCCAGGGCGTCATAGTCGCCTTGCGTCATTCCAAAAAAGCTCGCGCTGGGCGACGCGTTGGCAGCCGGCGTGGCCAAGCCGAAGTCCGACAGGAAGAGGCCAAAGTCGGCAAGCAGCGGCGACATTCCGGTCGAATTGTATTGCAGCAAGCCATCCAGGGAGAACATGCCGCGGTAGCTCAGATAGAGGTCCGACACGATCTCGCTGTTGTAGAGCGACATCGCATCGATGGCCCCGCCGGGGTCGTAGCTCGT
>NZ_JAFAVV010000436.1 GCF_019242285.1 Bradyrhizobium sp. | reverse complement strand
CTCGAATTCATCAAGATCTACGCCAACTCGCATTATGTGACGCCGCGCCCGACCCTGGTGCAGGCGATCAAGTCCATCAAGAGCGAATTGAAGCTGCGGCTCGACCAGCTCCACGACCAGGGCCGCCTCTTGGAAGCGCAGCGGCTGGAGCAGCGCACTACCTTCGACCTCGAGATGATGGAGGCGACCGGGAGCTGCGCCGGCATCGAGAACTATTCGCGCTATCTCACCGGCCGCAGGCCTGGCGAGCCGCCGCCGACGCTGTTCGAATATGTCCCCGACAACGCGCTGGTGTTCGCCGACGAGAGCCACGTCACCATCCCGCAGATCGGCGGCATGTTCCGCGGCGACTTCCGCCGCAAGGCGACCTTGGCCGAATACGGCTTCCGCCTGCCCTCCTGCATGGACAACCGCCCGCTGCGCTTCGAGGAATGGGACATGATGCGGCCGCAGACGGTCGCGGTGTCGGCGACACCAAGCGGCTGGGAATTGAATGAGAGCGGCGGCGTGTTCGTCGAGCAGGTGATCCGCCCGACCGGACTCATCGATCCTCCGGTCGACATCCGCCCTGCGCGCACGCAGGTGGATGATCTCGTGGGTGAAGTACGAGCGACGGCGCAGGCCGGCTACCGGTCGCTGATCACGGTCTTGACAAAACGCATGGCGGAGGACCTCACCGAATATCTGCATGAGCAGGGCATCCGTGTACGCTACATGCACAGCGATATCGACACCATCGAGCGCATCGAGATCATCCGCGACTTGCGCCTCGGCGCGTTCGACGCGCTGGTCGGCATCAATTTGCTGCGCGAGGGCCTCGACATTCCCGAATGCGCGCTGGTCGCGATCCTCGACGCCGACAAGGAAGGTTTCCTGCGCAGCGAGACCTCGCTGATCCAGACCATCGGCCGCGCCGCGCGCAACGTCGACGGCAAGGTGATCCTCTATGCCGACACCGTGACCGGCTCGATGGAGCGCGCGATGGCCGAGACCAACCGCCGCCGCGAGAAGCAGGTCGAATACAACAACGCCAACGGCATCACGCCGGCGAGCGTGAAGAAGCAGATCGGCGACATCCTCAACTCGGTCTATGAGCGCGACCATGTGCTGGTCGAGATCGGCGACCATGGCGGCTCCGGATGGTCCGACGACGTGATCTCGATCGGGCACAATTTCGAGGCCGTGCTCGCCGACCTCGAAACCCGCATGCGCGAAGCCGCCGCCGATTTGAACTTCGAGGAAGCCGCCCGCCTCCGCGACGAGGTCAAACGCCTCCGCGCCACCGAGCTCGCCGTGGTCGACGATCCCACCGTGAAGCAGCGCGCCGTGCAGAACAGGGCCGGCGCCTACGCCGGCGCCAGGAAATACGGCGACGCCGCCAACCTCCCCGAATCCGTCGCCAAGGCCGGCAAGTACGCCAAGCGCGGCATGGGCGGCGCGAGCCGCACCGGCGGTCCCTCCTCATCCTCCCCCTTGCGGGGAGGGTCGACCGCCGAAGGCGGTCGGGGTGGGGGTTCCACGAGTCCCGCTCGCAATGGGGACCGCGGTTCAAAAATCCACAAACCCCATCTCGACGAAATGCACGGCCCGGAATCCCTCCCCTTCCGCGCCAGCGGCGCGCTGCCGAAAAAGCCCACCCCCACCGGCGGCAGCAAGATCATCCAGCCCACCAACTCCCGCGAGTCCGGCCCCGAATTCGGCCCCGCCCCGCGCTCCACCGGCGGCGCGCCGGGGAAACGGGGTGGCTGGAAGCGGAGGTAGAGGCGGCAGGAGCCCAACGACGGCCGCCGGGCTATTGCAAGGCATAGAAGAAGGCCTCCGACATCTCCAAATCGATGAGGTCCTGGTTGAAATCGAAGACGGTGCGCGGCCGGTCAGCCATCTGCATGTCCCTCAGGACCGGCTGAGTCCTGGCGTCGCGCAGAAATCTGCGCATGCTGACCAGTGCCCTGTCGAGCTCGATGGTGTAGAAGCGGGAGGGCCAGGGACCCTCGCCGGTGACTTCGCCAATCTCGTGTTTCCGTTGTTCATCGAGCGCCGTCAATTGATCGACCAGCGCGCCGATCCTGCCGAGATCGGCCCTCGCTCCCTTGGCAAGCTCGTCGGCGAGAGGCAGGGTCGACATCCAGTCCTCGCCCATCCGCCTCACCATCGGGTCGAGGATGTCGAAATTCTGCAGGATGAATTGCGCCGTCTTGCGGTGCTCGGCGCGCAGATCCTTGGCCACCGCAAAACACTTCTGGCCCCATTCGACGAGTTTGGCATTGAGTTCGTCGCCCTTCCGGTACTGATCCCCCTCGAAATCCCTGGCGGCGACGTAGCCGGCAAGATCCTTGAATGCCAGCGCGCTCAGCCGAAGCAGCTCCGTCGCGCTGTCGATGCTGACAGCAAATTCAGCCCGCAACGGCGCCGGAAGCTCGGCCGGGATCTCGGGTCTGGCATGGAGGAGACCGGCACTGTAGTGGACCGAAACGGGTGGAGACTGTCGCTGTCGGTATCCGCTATAGTCGTTGTTGGACCACAGCGAATAGGCCGCGTTCTGGCAGCTCCGGACGAGGCCTGCGACGAAATGCACCAGCGGTCCGACATTCGGCGGCAGTGGCTGCGCAGCCGATACGGGCGCCCACCACATGCTGATGACACCGATGGAAATCGCCAAAGACCTGGTCCAGCGCTCGCCCATGCCCCTCACTCGACAACGCGGCGCCCCTCCATTGCTCTGGTCGGGAGCGTGCGATCCGCCCATGCGTACAATATCCGGAAACAATTCGACAATCGCGCGGCGGTGGAACAAGCAATCGAACACGGCACGAGCCCACCATGCGTTCGCGATCGTCGATCCGATCGCGCGCCAGAAAATCCCCGTCAGCATGAAAGAAGCACGATGCGCATCCTGCTCTGGCCGCTCCTGGCCCTCGCCACGCTCTCGACGACCATCCCGCTCCGCGCCCAGGCCTACGACCCGAGCTATCCCGTCTGCCTGCAGACCTATCGCCTGGGCGGCGGCAACATCGACTGCAGCTACACCTCGATGGCCCAGTGCCAGGCGACCGCCTCGGGCCAGCCCGCCCAATGCCTCACGAATCCGTTTTTCGCGGGCGGCGGGCGGCGCGGATATCGCGGATACTGAGGCCCGGAGCGACTGAAATGCGAGCGACCGAATGTGAGCGCTGTCCATCACGCCACGGCCTCGAGCGTAAGCGCCTGATGAGGGGCTTCCTCACGTCGAACGAGAACGCGGGGTGTCGACAACGGGCGCACGATTCCCGACCGGGCGGATGGCGCTGGAGAGTGATCGAACGCTTGCATCCGACCATCCCACCCGAGGACTATCGCAGATGGCCCGATTGCTTCTGCACGGACGGTGCGCTCCCTCCCCCCTGAAAGGGGGAGGGTTGGGGTGGGGGTCAGCGACGCGCACAAATCTCGCGGAGAAAGTAGACACCCCCCCGGAGGCTCCCGATGGCCGAGGTCTTGCTGTTTCATCACGCACAGGGGCTGACACAAGGTGTGCACGCCTTCGCCGACGGCCTGCGGTCCGCCGGGCACATCATCCACACGCCGGACCTGTTCGACGGACGCACGTTCCAGAGCCTCGATGAGGGTCTCGCCTACATCGGTGAGATCGGCTTCGACGACATGCGGGAACGCGGCGTCCGCGTCGCCGACGAGCTCCCTTTCGGGCTCGTCTACGGCGGCTTCTCGTTCGGCGTGCTGCCAGCGCAGAAGCTCGCACAAACACGGCCTGGCGCCCGCGGAGCCCTACTTTTCCACTCCTGTCTCCGGATCAGCGGCAAGTGGTCCTTCGG
>NZ_JAFAVV010000284.1 GCF_019242285.1 Bradyrhizobium sp. | reverse complement strand
AGCTGCTTGTTTCTGCCAATCATATATTCTTGACGATTGAGCAAGAGAAGCACAGAGCAATGTTGACGATGCGCGCATCGGGTCTGTCCGCTTCGAGCGTCGAGCACTGGTTGGTTGAGGGTTCATTCCACGTTCTTTATTGCGTGGGGCTGCTTGCGAGAAAACTTGATATAGACTTATCAAACTTTGAGCTGTGCGCGCCGCTTGTTGGGGAGGCAATGCAATTGGTGGGCCGCTACTACGAAGATGCCGATCGCGTTGCGGCTTATCGGCTTTTTAGGTCTGTCAGAGCGAGAGAGGACCTGCGGCAAAATATTGAGGGAGTCAGTATCAATCCTAGTCGGTCGCGACAACTTGGCTTCGACTTTTGACGCACATGCAGAGTTTGTCGCAGGTGTTGCTTTGCCTATCTGAGTTACTAGACGTCTGAGGAGTCCGCATGACCGTTTTCGCCAGCGGCGTCCGCTTTAACCAGCACACGATGTAGGTCGAACTGACCGACGGGCGGACGCTTGGCGTACCGCTCGCTTGGTTCCCGCGTCTGCTCCACGCAAAACCGGCCGAGCGTGAAAAAGTCGACGTCAGCCGCGTCGGCCTGCACTGGGAAGCACTCGACGAGGACATTTCGGTCACCGGCCTTCTGGCGGGACACGGCGGTGTCATCCGGCGGGCGGAGCCTTCTTCTCCGCATTGCTGACCGACGCTACGTTTCAAGCGTGACCACTGAGGTTGCTACAGCTACTCGCTCTCCGGAGCCGCAGCTTCGCATCGAGGCTCCTGACGTAGTCAATCGCCCGCTGCGCTACAGAAGAGTCCGGCTGCCGGGAAACAGCGGGCGAGCCTACCTCATGACGAGCCAAGGTCCTCGGCGACCTCGTCGAATGGGGTCTGGATGGCGATGGCCCCAGCGCCAGATGCGGGGCGAACGAAAATGTCGTGCACGAGCCCGAGTTTCCCAAGCCCGAGAATGATCAGGCCGTTGATGTCGATCTCGTACCAGGCATGCGAAAGGTAGGCGTCCCGCGGAAACCGATGATGGTTGTTGTGCAGCCCTTCACCGAAGGTGATGATCGTGGTCACCAACTCGTTGGTCGTGCCATCATTGGTGTCGAAGCGGCGGTAACCGTAGCGACCGTCGCTATGGCAGACCGAGTTGACCAGCGAGGTGGCCATGGTCATGACGTAGCTGCGGAACAGGCCGGAGAACAATACGCAGCCGATCATCATGCGCACGCCGCCAAACGCGTAACCGAGCGCAGCCGGAATGACCACCGCCGACAACGCGTACCAGTACCAGCGTGTCCTGGTGAAGAACATGGCGATCGGGTCGTCCAGAATATCCTTGGCGTAGTATTCGCCATCGGTGGTGGCCTTGTCCCACACCCAGCCGCCCTGCGCATGCATCATCCCGTTGACGAAGCTGACATGGCGATTGCCGACGCCGTCATAATAGGGGCTGTGGACATCGCCGGGCTTGTCGGCGTGAAGATGGTGCCGACGATGATTCGAGACCCATTTCAGCACCGAACCCTGCACCGCCATCGTGGCGATTGCACAGAAGAACGCCCGCATGACCGGACCGCAGCGAAAGCTCCGGTGCACGAGCAGGCGATGCATGGCGACCCCGATCCCGACCGTGGACAGCAAAAACATGCCGACGAAGACCGAAATCTCCACCCAGCCGATGCCTTGTGTGAATGCCCAGACCAGCGCAGCGATCGAACCTGGGATCATGATGCCGAACGCGATATAGGAATCGAGAAACTTGGCGTCGACCAGCGGGCCTTCGACAAGCACGCCCGGCGGCATTTTCCGGTCCGCACCTTCGTCCGACACCACGCCCTGAATTGCGGTCATTCCAGCTGATCCATTCATGGAAAATTAACTTTCGGCGACACACCGTACAGACGCAGGTTATTTCTAGCAAGCGCAGCCTGTGGTAGCGCGTAGGGCGGATCAGCCGAAGGCGTAATCCGCCGGCTCGTCGCCGAGAGCGGTGGGTTACGCTTCCGCCTTCGCTCCCTGAGCTTCGGCGGACAAGCCGCTAACCCCGCCCGGCGCACGGACCGAAGGAACACGCTCCGCCAACCTGTTACTCATCCTTCGGACCTGCCGTCGAGCCGCCGCGCGATCTCGGCCGCGAGCTCGGCGATGTCGGCGGTCGGCATGATGATCACGTGATCCGCGCTCTCCGTCATCATCAGGTTGATCTTGTCGCTGCCTTCGAACAGCCGGAAATCGGTCCGGTAGACGATCGACAGCTTTTTCATGGCGTAGGCGTAGCCCAATTCCCAGCAGGTCCCACTGTCAGGATCGGCTCCGTCCAGGCACGCCACGACCGCCTCGGCCCAGTCGAGACCTCTGACGTCGCTTGCGAAAATCGCGGCGGGCATGTCCTTGCGCTGTTCATGCTCCTGCGGCAGGAAGACGTCGTGCCCTTTCTCGCGAAGCAGGCTGGCGAGCCTGCGGTTGAACGCCAGCTCCGCGGTGGAGAACAACGGTCCGGCCATGTAGATTTTCATCGTTCGCCCTCGTGGCCGCGCGCCGCTCGTCACTCACCGGCGCGCTCGGTAGGATGGGTGGAGCGGAGCCGAAGCGCAAGCGCGAAGGCGCAAGCGATACAGCTTATTCGGCTGCGTCAACCCGCCCTGCGCATTCAGCCCATCGGATACATCGGCGATTTGCCAGGCCCCGCTCCGCACACCATATCCCGCAGCGACGAAAGAACACGAGGAGAGCATCCAGTGGCAGTCAATCGTGTGACCGCGGATCTGTCGGCATATCCGGATCTCGTCATGATATTGTTGGGCATGCGCGTGAACGCGCTGGCCGGCGTCAGGACCCTGCTTGGGTTCGGACCGCAAATCGCCAGGATCGGGCAGGATATGCCGGACGGCCTGCTGTCCCATGAGACCTTCCTGTGGTCCCTGCTCCCGCCGCATTTCGGCATTCGCCAGTACTGGCGTGACTTTGCCGCCCTGGAGAGCTGGGCGCGCTCCGCACCCCATCGCGAGTGGTGGACGGCCTTTCTCCGCAATTCAGGCGGCACCGGTTTCTGGCATGAAACCTATTTCATGCGCGGCGGCGTCGAGGCCGTCTTCGACGACATTCCCCAGCCGATCGGGCTCATGCGGTTCGCACCGGAGCGTCCCGCGAAGGGCGGCATGTTCACGGCGCGCCAGCGCGCCGCAGCCACGAACAGCACGGGCTTCGCCGATCGGCCAGCCCCTGCACCCGTCCTGACGGAGGAAGATCTGCATTCCGGCAACACGAGCTCGCCATGATATGGGTGCTCGAAAAGCCGCGGATCGACCTGGAGAAACGCATCGAGCGGGTCAACCCCGGGCGCCGTCGGCCGTCCTCGCCGACCCGGCCGTGTCATGCTTCGTTCAGTCCTGCCCCCCGTTCTTCCAGGACCTTCTCGCCTTTCGGGGTCAGCTGGTAGATATCGCCGTCCTTGAGCACATAGCCTTCGACGATCAGTTTCTCGATCTCGCCGTGCATATCGTCGGCAAAGGCGATCGATTGCCCGATATCGCACAAGACGGCTACCTGTCGTTCACTCAGCATGACGCGCCTCCATCCTGGCAGGGAACGCACGATGCGGGATCGGGTTCCTGCCAGCCGCGGCGACGAATGCCGGACTTGGGTGATCGAGCATCCGCCGGGATAGCTTGGCACGCCCGTAGCCCGCGCGGCGGATCAGCCGAAGGCCTAGTCCGCCATTTGGCTTCGGACAAGATCGGCGGGTTACGCTTCCGCTGGTCCTACTGATTCGCCGGCCGGTGCGGATTTTCGCGCGCGATCGGCCCGCTGGCGGCGGTGCCCGGCCCTCCGGCAGCCTGCGCCAGAACGCCAATTTTCGCGAGGCGACTCAAGGCGGATAGGCGTGTCCAGATCTCCGCGCAAAGATTTTCCGTTTCTCTTTTACCGAAAAGGATGCCACAATCACCCCATCCCGCCTCGATGCAGAGGGACGTTGCGGCCGATCGTCACGTGGGGCGGGGATGCGATGGACGCCGACAGCGCGCGAGACGAGCGCGTTCGAGGCGGACGTGAAGCCGTGTGGTCCCGACACCCCGACGCTGGTGTCAAGCCCGCATCATGATCTTGCGGGCGACGGTGGCCAGAAAGCCCGGAGCACCGAGGAGATCACGGTATAAGCGTTAACACCATCGCGCAGGGAAGGCCGGATGTCCGGCGCGTACCTGTGGTGACTGCCGCCTGCTTTTTGCGTTGCAGGCGGGCCATGGGTGCGAACGGCACCCGGCCTTCCCTGCGCCCTCTGATCTTTCGGGGCGCCATGCCTGGATGCAAACTCGGACGCCATGCGCCGCGAGAACGCGGGTTCATGTCCGCTTGAACGGCGCACGCAGCCCGGATGACCGCAGCGACATCCGGGGTACCTGACACGTCCCGGATCTCGCCGCGCTCATCCGGGCTACGAACTGCTGCACCAACCCGCCCACGCTCCACGCCAATTGACCCCGCGCCGCGTCGCCCTATCTAACGCTGCGGATCGAGCACAGAGTAAGGACGTGTCATGCTTTCCGAGCCTGCGGCCTCAGGGGACCCCCACAAGTTCCAACCCTCGGTTCCCGAGCCCACAACGCGTGCCAGCGAAGCCGGCGTCGTCAGGATCGACCGCTTCGGCGCGGCACGCGAGGTGCTGAGGTCGGGCGACGTCCGGCAGGCGGGCTTCAATGCGGAGCTGGTCGAGCGCTATTTCGGACGCACCAACGCCCCGGTGCTGTACCAGGACGGCGAGCCGCATCAGAAGCAGCGCAGCGCCACCGCGCGCTTTTTCGCGCCGCGCGTGGTCGCCACGCGCTATCGCGAATTGATCGAACGCACGAGCCAGGAGCTTTTGGACCGCTTTCGTACCGCCGGCCGGGCGCGCCTCGACGATCTCAGCCTGGAGCTCGCGGTCGCGGTCGCGGCCGACATCGTCGGGTTGACCAACAGCTCGCGCTCCGCCATGGCGAGACGGCTGAACCGGTTCTTCGCCGCGAGCGGCGCCAGCGAAGGATGGCTTGCCGCCGTCGGCAACGTCGTCTTCGGGCAATGGCGGATGCTCGGCTTCTATCTCGCCGACGTGCGGCCGGCGATCCGCGCCCGCCGCACCGCGCCGCGCGAGGACGTGATCTCGCACCTGATCGCGGAAGGCTGGTCGAACCGCGAGATCCTCACCGAATGCGTCACCTATGGCGCAGCGGGCATGACGACCACGCGCGAGTTCATCGTGATGGCCGCGTTGCGGCTGTTCGAGCGCGACGATCTGTGCGCGCGCTTTCTGGCCGCGAACGAAGCCGATCAGATGGTCATCCTCGAAGAGGTGCTGCGGCTTGCGCCGGTGGTGTCCGTGCTCAAGCGGCGCGCCGCGCGCGAGATCGCGGTCGAGACCGATGCGGGCCGCCTGGTGATCCCGGCGCGCAGCCTGGTGGAGATCGACATCGATGCCGCCAATCGCGACATCGAAGCGGTCGGCGCCTGTCCGCACGAGCTCGATCCGGATCGGGCGCGCGGTGCGAAAGTCGCCGGCAGCGTGATGAGCTTCGGCGATGGCCCGCACCGCTGCCCCGGCGCCTCGGTCGCGCTGCATGAGGCCGCGATCTTCCTCGACCGGCTCCTGCGTATTCCCGGCCTCCGGCTCGAGCGGCCGCCGACCGTCACCACCAACCCGGTCTCGACCGGCTATGAATTGCGCAACGCGGTGATCGCGATAGGCTGACTGTGCTCATGCAGACTGCTAGGACCATTCGAACGCCGCGCGGAGACGCGGCCATCATCCAGGACAGAGAGGGAGGCTGGATGGCTCGTTTGCTCGGGCGATGGATATTCGGGATCGCTGACGTCGTCTATCTGTTGATCATCCAGCCGATGCTGAGGGGCACGCTGATCCTCGCCGCCGCGGCGGTGGGCATGGCGGCGCTGTTCGCCCTGTTCTGGTTCCTGCCGGTGCTCTGGGCCCTTGGCGTCCTGCTGGCGCTCGCCCTGATCGTGCCCCTGGTCTTGCTATTCATGATCTGGGATGCGGGCCCGCCGACGCATTGGCCCTGATGGTCGATCGCCTTCGCCGCGATGGACGGCGGCCGGATAGCCGGCTACTCTCGTACATTGCAGGCTGCGGGCGTACCAGTTTTCGAAAGCCGCCATGACTGACGTCACAAAAATCTCGCCCTCCCTGATCGTGTTGTCGGGACTGCCCGGTTCCGGAAAGAGCGTGCTGGCGGAAAACCTGTCCCGGGCGCTCGCCATCCCGATCTTCTCGATCGACCCGATCGAGGCGGCGATGTGGCGCGCCGGCTTCGACAAGTCCGAAACCGGGGTAGCGGCCTACGAGGTCGCGCAGGCGCTGGCGGACGAGCATCTGCGTCTCCGGCTCTCCGCGGTCGTCGACGCCGTCAATCCGGTCGAGGCGCCGCGCGCGGTCTGGCGCAAGATGGCGGCGAAGCACCGCGTCGGCCTCAAGATCATCGAATGCGTGTGCTCGGACGAGACGATGCTCAAGCAGCGGATCGAAGGACGGGTGCGCAGCATCGCCGGCACCCACGAGCTCACCTGGGCACGCTTCCTGCAGCGGCGAGCCGAATACGAGGCCTG
>NZ_JAFAVV010000069.1 GCF_019242285.1 Bradyrhizobium sp. | reverse complement strand
ATTGCCACGATTTCGGTTCACCTCTCCCTGACGACGGAGAGAGGTCGAAAGCGAAGCTTTCGGGTGAGGGGGACTCTCCGCGAATCCAGCTGCGGAAGCAGCCCCTCACCCCAACCCTCTCCCCGTGAAGAACGGGTGAAGAACGGGAAGAGGGCGCGCACCTCCGACGCCGCGCGAGCAACATCGATCTCATCGTGTCTTGGCAAGTGTCTTGGCAAGTGTCTTGGCAACGTGCCTTGGCAACGTGCCTTGGCAACGCTACGTGGGACAGGCTTTCTGATGGACAGTTCAAAGAGCTGATTGGACAAGCGTCCGCATTGCCGCGGCGCGATTTGCGCCCGGAGCTTGCGAAGACCCGCCCTCGAAGAGATGAGGGCGCAGGGAATGCCGGGTGGTTCAGCCTCACCCATGGCCCGCGTGCATCAGAAGTAGCACGCGGCGGTTACCACAGGTTCAGCCGAAATCACCGGCATTCCCTGCGCGATGATGTTAACGCTTATCACGTGCTCTCCCGGGTGAACGGGCTCTCTTGCCACCCTCGCCTCGCCATCAGTCCTGCGAGACTTGATCCCAGCGTCGCGGGATCAGGACCACACGCCTTCGCCGTCCGCCTTGGGCCATTCGTCCGGCGCGCTTGCGCGCGCCTGAGGCCAAAGCGTCCACCGCATCCCGCCCCCTACGTCCGTGACGATCGCGAAGCGCCCCTCAAGTGGAGGCGGGATGCGGGGAATATACATCCGATTTCGGTAAATTGGAAATAGATATATTTTTATCGCGGGGGCTGGACAATGAATGGAATCGGGAAAACCGCAGGGGGGAAGCGATGTCTTCTGAAACACCCGCGCTGTGACGGCGCCGCTGGAAGCCTCAGCCGTCCTTCAATTCTCCTGCCTGCCGCATCTTCGCATGCCCTCGATCCGCCGCCCACGCTTCTTCTCGTCAGCAAACGTCAGCCCATAAAAAACTCTCGCGGATCGGCTTGATGCCGGCGAAGTCGAGCATGCTGCGCTCGAAGAGCTCACGCCGAAGGCGCCGAGATACCAGCGATGGAGCAGCGCCGGCACGCCATGGTCACCACGATGCTCCCAGGCTAAGCCCCTCGCATTATCGAGCAGAAGTTGTCGTCGAGGATTGGCCCCACGCCACGAACGCATCATTAAAGGCACGTTCGCCAGAAGCACCTTTTTCGATCGCGATGATGGCACGGCGCTGGTTGGAATAGACCAGCGGCACGTCGAACCACGACCGCTCCTTCATGAGCTGAATGTTGCGAGCGCGGTCGGCATCGACGTTCGACAGCCCGAGCAGGAAGAAGCCGTCGGTCACTTTGACGGCGAGGCCCGCCAGTGGCGTGCCGCGCGCCTGCTCGTTCGACTTCATCAGCATCCCGGGTACGTTGCCGACGACGCCGCCGACGAAATCCGGCGGCAGGAGGAACCTGAGCTCGGCGGTATGGCTCGCCGGCAGCGAGGAATCGGTGTTGCGGCGGAATGACATCGTCATCCTGAACTTGCGCTCAGGTACATCGATGTCGGCCCGAACGGCGATACTGGCCTGCTGGTTGCCGGATGCCTTGATCGGCTCGGCGCGCCAGACCACCGTGCCGACATACTGCTTGCCCTTGGGATCGGATGGATTCTCCTCATAGAGCACGACACGCTGGCGTGCGGAATCTGATGCAAGCAGTTGTGGCGAGGGTACCGCTGATCCCGAAGGGGCGAAGGCGGGGACTTGCGGGGGACCATCATTGACGCTCGGGAGCGCAGCGGCTTTCGCCGCAATGGTTCGGCGCTCTCGGGCCAGCGTTGTAAAAAAACCATCCGGATATTGCTTCAGAAAGGCATCCCAGCCAGCAACCGTGTTGACACGTTCGGCGGCCTCGAAGTCCCTCCTGATCGTGTCTTCTGGCTTGGCCACAAGCTCGGCCTTGCCGTGCAAATAGAACTCGCCGATGAACGAGAGCGACAATTCCGGCAACTGCGCGTGGTTGGTGGCCTCGTAAACGTCGGCGCTGACGCGGCGGAAAATCGAACCGATCTCCGCAGTTTCATCTACATGTTTCAAGAAAGCGGCCGTGTACGGGCTGTTACGCCCGTCCCCGTCCTCGGCCGTGCGTCCCGCTTGCGTGGCATAGGCGACGATCATGCCCTCCGGGCTGTCGATCTTGGCCAGGCCACGCTGCAATGAAATTCCGCGGGTTGCTCCGATGGACCGCTTGAGCTGATCCGCCAAGGGATTATCGCGACAGGAATCGAGTACGAGGATGCGGAGATTTTTGGCTTGCGCCAAGTCACCGACTACATCATCAACTCTCGTCATTCTGCGCAGGTCTGCCTCGTCAATCAGCCTGGCATCGACAGGGGCGAGGTAATTGACGCCACCAAACTGAAGCGCATGACCGCTATAATAGAACATCGCGACATCCGCGGTGCGCGCGATCCGCGAAAACCGGATCGTTGCTTCGTCCATCCCGGACTTGTCCAGGTCCGTTGCGAGAATCGTGTCGAATCCCAACGATCTCAACGCAGCAGCAACATCGGTGGCATCGTTCCGCGGATTTGGCAGCGCTGGCGCATTCTGGTAGGCACCATTACCGATCACCAGCGCAACGCGCGCATCCGCAAGGCAAAGGTCCACTCCGACGCCCGTCGCGGAAACAGCAACGACAAACGCGGTCAGGAGACGGGCAAGAAGGTTCACGGTCACCCCCACGGCTATGCAGACCATGTCCGAAATTCACGGATCAATCGACAACCGTCAACAGCACTCTACGCCATTCTGGACTATACTATGTGGCTTCTGGCTCTGCACGGAGAATTGACGGGTCGGGTCAGGCGCCCAGATTGGCGCTGACAGGCAGAACCGCAGCTTTGACAAGCTTGGCGCGCACGCGCTGCTCAATCCCCACGCCTTGCACACCGCCGCATGTCCTCGATCCACCTCGCCCGCTTCTTCTGATCGGCAAACGTCAACCCGTAAAAGCTCTCGCGGATCGGCCTGATGCCGGCAAATCCCAGCATGCTGCGCTCGAAGCCGCGGACGCCGAAGGCGCCGAAGTACCAGCGGTAGAGCAGCGCGGGCATTCCCATGGTGACGACGATGCGGGCGGAGCGGCCGGCCAGGAGACGCTTCGGAAATCCCTTTTCCCGGTAGGCCATGGCGAAGCCGGGGCGGAAGATCTGTTCGAGAAAGCCCTTGAACGATGCGGGCATGGTGCCGTGCCAGAGCGGAAACAGGAACAGCCAGTGCTCGGCCCAGCGCATGTCGTCGCGCGCCGGCATGAGCGCGGCCGGCAATTCCCCGGTCTCGAACTCCGCCTGCGTACGCAGCAGCGGAAAATCGAGTTGGGCGACTTCGATGCGGCGTACCTCGTGTCCCGCGGAGCGCGCTTCCTCGGCATAGGCGTCGGCCATCGCGTTGAGCAGGTGATTGCCGGCCGGATCGGGATGGCCCTGGATGATGGTGATGCGTCTTGTCATGTCGCTGGACTCCGTGACGGAGACTGTCGGCTCGGCGCAAAGCGCTATCATCCGCGGGCGCCGGCGTCGTTGATCTGCGTCAGCGGCGTGAATCCCGTCGCGAGATTCGGTGGGTGGGCCAAGCGCATCTTGCACCAAAGCGTGCCACGCAAAGGCAGAAGCGTGCCCACCATTCAAAGCCATGCTGTTGATATGATGGTGGGCACGGCGCTCCGCGCCTTAGCCCGCCCTACGGCTCCGTCCGGATTGTGACATTGTAGGATTAGCCCATCCTACCGCGGCTTCGACGAGCCGCGCGATCAGTTCTTCAGCACCGGCACCGTCGCGGCGGCCGGGCTCTTGCCCTTCTCGATCATGGCGAGCACGTCGGTGCGCTCCCGTCCCCTGCCTTCTTCAGGGGAGACGAAACACCACTGTGCTCGAATGCGACAGCCCTGTGCAACAGCGGGAGAGGGAGCTCACCGTGGATTCAGCGAGGCGCTCCGCCTGCCCACGCTGCGGCGAATCACACGCGGCGAGTTTGAAGGGCTGATGACGGTGTGCGAAAAAGGCTCGGCACCCACGCCCGGCTTCGATTCGGGCCATGGCGTTCCCCGGCCGAATCGAATTCCCCCGACCGTTGCCCAATCTCCCCAACCCTGCCGCGAATCACCGGCTAAAATGCCCGCAGCGAATCAACCTGCATAAGATCGGGGACGACACGACACACTCGAGACCGCGCCGCCGCCCGTGACCCAGTTGTAGAGACGAAGTGCCATGGCCGACGAGACGAGTGCGTTCGTAATCCCGCTGCATCACATCCCGCCGAAGAAGAGGAAGGCCAAGCCGAGCGCTCCGCGTGCGAAGGCTTCGCGGCCGCGCAAGAAGTCCGCGCCGGAGAAGGCAAGCCTGCCGGATTCCGAGCACCTTATCCCGCTCGACCTCGTGCGCGCCGAGTTGGAGCAGGCCGCAGCGCCCAAATCCTTATCCAAGTCCGTAGCCAAGCCCGCGTCGCCGGCGCCGCAGGCAGAGCCGCTGGCGCTGCCGCCGCCCGGGCGAGACCACGGGCCGGCGACACCTCCGCAACAGCCTCAGCCGCTGCAGCAGGACAACGCGCCGCCGGCGCGTCAGCCGTCGCGCGCGGCGACGCCGCGCCATCGCATCAGCGCAGCGCTCCTCACGCTCGCCGCGCTGGCGCTCGCCATCGTCGGCATGACCATGAACGGCTGGTTCGCCCGCTCGCTCGGCTCGACCGATGCCTCGGGCTGGTTGTTCCTCGCGATCGGCGTCGCCGCCGACCTGGTCGCGCTCACGCTGCCGTCGATCGCCGCCCGGCTGTGGCAGCAGCGCCAGCGCGCCACCTCGCTCGCCGCCTGGGCGGTGTGGCTGATGACCTTCGCCTTCGCCATCACCGCCGGCATCGGCTTCGCCTCGGTCAACATCGCCGACGTCACCGCCTCGCGCGCCGCGCGGGTGACGCCGGTGCTGACGATGGCGCAGACGGCGCTGGCGGACGCGATGACGGCACGCGACCGCGAATGCAAGGGCGGCGTCGGGAAATTCTGCCGGGAGCGCGAGGCCGTGGTCAATGAGCGCCGGCATGCGCTCGATTCAGCGATGGCCGCCGGCGCCGCCACCGCCGATCCGCAGAGCGAGGCCGCGGTGCGGCTGGTCGCCTGGGTCTCCGCCGGCACGCTGCACCCGACCGGCGACGATTTCGCGATGCTGCGCCTCGTGCTGCTCGCGCTGCTGCCGCAGATCGGCGGCATCCTGCTGATGGTCGGCCGCTCGTCCTGAGGCATCGGCCCGAGCAAGCGCGGCGAACGACGGCGGCAGCGGCGCGGATGGAAGGCGATTGCCGTCGCGGCTGTCCCGGCTCCGATCACACGGGCAGTCGCCGCCAGAGCGATAACCCGTCCACGACGGCTTCAGGCAAGCCGCGACATGGCAAACCTGCTCGCCTCGGACGGCGGCCGGTTCACGACATGCGGGGCGCAGAGAGTCCGGCGCTTATCGGGCCTGCTGCTGCGAGCCCCATTGCTGGAACCGTCGGTAGAGCACGGAGTCCTTCTGCGCAGAGGCGCTGGGCTGCGCAGGGGCAGGAGGCGGGTTCGAACGCGCGATCCCATTCGGTTTCGCGGCGGGCACCGGCGCGCGCGCCGCATCCAGTCTCGCAGGCTGCGGGGCAACCGGCGCCGTGATTGCCGACGTGGCCTGGCTCGGTGGGTTGTCGAGCCATGCCTGCGCCGCCTCGAACCGGGTCCAGCCCGGCAACTGGGCGGCGAGGTTGACCTCGTGCCATTTCGCGTGGTGCGGCGGCTTCTGGAACTCGGCAATCTTGGGAAAGAAGGCCTCGACGAACCGCTGAACCCGCCGATACCGGTCGGCGTTGGTCTTCGGCCAGTTATACGCGATCAGGACCGCACTCACTGCAATCGTATCGACGGATTGACCGGCCGGAATGACGTCGGGGTAATCGTCATGCGTGAGCGAGGACGGATAATAGTCTTCGATCAGTTGCGGCGGGTACGGAACCGAAATGAAGTGCAAACCATCCGCCACGTTCAGCTTGGCCATCGAGCGCACCGGCTTGCCCGCGATCAGAACCGTGGCGGCGATCTCGCCGCTCTTGAGCTTCTCGAAGGCCTCGGCCTGCGACATGCTGACTTCCTGGATGTCGATGTTGAGCGTCTTGAACACGTCGCGCATCGAGTAGCTCGTGCCGCTGCCCTTGGCATCGAGATTGACCTTCTGGCCCCGCAATTGCTCGATCGAGGTGATGTCTGCACGCGTGACGAGATGGACCTCCTCGGTGAAAAGCTTGGTGATGTAGACGATCTTGTTGTCGTTCTGGCCCATCCGCTCGTTCGAGCGACGGAAGTTGTTGAGAATGTTGGTTTGCGTGAGACCGATGTCGACGCCCCTCAGGTAGCGCACGTCGCGAATGTTTCGCGGTCCGCCGATGCCCGCGATCGGGAGAATGCGCAGATTGTCGCCGTCATTGAGCACTTCGGCGAGATCGTAGGCGATCTGCAGGTAGGTGTCGTCCGAATTCGGACTGCCCGATATGAGACCGATCGTGTTCTCGTTCGGCTGCTCGTTCTTGTAAATGCCGACGCCGACGAAATAATCGCCCATTCTTTCGATCAAGGCCGATTTGTCCTCGATGGTTTTCGTGACAGGGTTGAGCCAACGGTAGTCGACCCAGCCATGCCCCGGAGGCGTGCTGGCCGTCCTGACGAATTCCTGAATCATGAACTTGCCATCCTGATCCTTGAGATCGAGCAGGTTCTTTCCCCTAACCGCCGGCGTGACGCCGTTGGCGACGCAGAGACCCGTCAATTCGGTCACAAAAGGATAGAGGTCGCGATCCGCAAATCCCGGCGCCTTGCTGTTGATGGCCCGGAACGTGGCATCTGCCCCCTCCTTCTTGAATTTCTGCTGCACGCGCTTGACCATCGCCACCGCCTCGTCGAGCGCCCGATCACGGGTCATGCGGAACTGGCGATCGAGATGGATGTCGGACGTCGACAGGAAGGTGTGGATGCGAGGCCGCTCGGCAACCTGCACCGCCTCCCAGCAGCGGTCGATGTCCTCCGGCTTCGCGCGCGCGAGGCCGGCGATGATGGGTCCCTTGACCTCACGGGCGATGCGCCGCACGGCCTCGAAGTCGTCAGGTGACGAGATGGGAAAGCCGGCCTCGATCACGTCCACGCCCAGGCGCGCGAGCTGGTGCGCGATCTCCAGCTTCTCGTCGGCGTTTAGCGATGCGCCCGGCGACTGCTCGCCGTCGCGCAGGGTCGTATCAAAAATAAAAACGCGGTTCGCCATGCTTCTTGCTCCTTGCCGCCTATTTTACAAAACGTAATGCGTCAGCGGCTGCCACTGCGCGAACAAATCCGGGTGTTCATTCCAGAACGTTTC
>NZ_JAFAVV010000889.1 GCF_019242285.1 Bradyrhizobium sp. | reverse complement strand
CACCGCGCGCAAGCACTGTCCAGGATGCCGCGAAGCGGCACCGACGCCTCGCGCCGGCGCGCAGCGTCCTGGACAGTTGCGAGCACGGTGCGATGCTATCGGCAGGTCGCGTGGCCTTCATCATCGCCGATGCCGGCGGGGTTACCGCCCCGCCAAGATTCCTCTTGCCAATGGGTAGGAAGTCCAAGGTGCCAGCGATGCGGATTTTGAATTGAGGTTCGAACTCATGCAGCTCCGTTGCTTTGTGGCTTTGGCAGAGGAGCTGCATTTCGGTCACGCGGCGGGGCGGCAAAGATGGGGCTGGACCCGGACCTGGTCGGCGAGGTGGTGAACAGCGGCACGGGGCGCAGCTACGCGTTCGGAGTTCTTCCTCTCGCGCATCCTGCGCGGACATTTCGGCGACGGCTACCCGATGGCGCACGCCTACAAGGACCTGGTGAGCGCCGCCGAGCTCGGCGCCAATCTCTGCATCCCCATGCCGGTGCTGGCCGCGGCGACGGCCACGTACCAGGCGGCGCTGCTGCGCGGCCATGGCGAGAAGGACAAAGGCGGCATGGTTCTCGTCTTCGAGGAATTGCTCGGCGTGCAGTTCCGAAGCCACCCCCAATCGTGACGGAGCCTGCCATGACCGACGAACCGCATGGCCTCGACCGCGGGCTGACGAATTACGGCGATCGCGACTTCGCGCGCTTTCTGCGCCGTTCCTTTGCGCGCTCGATGGGCATCTCCCGCGAGCTCCTGGACAAGCCGGTCGTCGGCGTCGCCATGACGCCGTCGGGCTTCAACAACTGCCATCGCTACATGCCGGAACTGGTGGAGGCCGTGTCGCGTGGCGTGTTCGCGGAAGGCTGCCTGCCCCGGCCTTTTCCAACGATCTCGCTCGGGGAAGTATTCCTGAACCCGACGAGCATGATGTACCGCAACCTCATGTCGATGGACACCGAGGAGATGATCCTCGCGCAACCCATGGACGCGGTCGTCCTGATCGGCGGCTGCGACAAGACGGTGCCGGCGCAGTTGATGGGCGCGGCTTCGGCCGGCGTCCCCGCAATTCAGCTGGTGACCGGGCCGATGTCGACCGGGCGGCACAAGGGTCAGCGGCTCGGCGCGTGCACGGATTGCCGAGGCTTCTGGGCGAAGTACCGCGCGGGTTCGGTGGAGTCAGACGAGATCGAAACGGTCGAAGGTCGCTTGTCCGTCACCGCCGGCACCTGCGCCGTCATGGGCACTGCCAGCACGATGGCCTGCATTACGGAAGCACTCGGCATGGCGCTGCCGGGCACGGCGGCAATCCCCGCGGTGCACGCGGACCGTCTGGCGGCGGCGGAGGAAACCGGCAAGGCGGCGGCGCGCCTGATCCGTTCGCGCATCACGCCCGGGCAGGTCATCACCGAAAAATCCGTCGAGAATGCAATCCGCGTGCTGATGGCGATCGGCGGATCGACGAACGCGATCGTGCACCTGACGGCGATTGCAGGGCGGCTGGGCATGAAGATCACGCTATCGCGCTTCAACGAACTTTCCGACGAGACCCCCGTGCTGGTCGACCTGAAGCCAGTCGGCAACGGCTACATGGAGGACTTCCACGCTGCCGGCGGTGTAGGCGCACTGCTGCGCGAACTGCGCCCGCTGCTCCATCTTGATACAATCGACGTGGAGGGACGGAGCCTTCGCGAGCGCCTCGACGAGCCCGCAGCGTGGGTTGATCGAGCGGTAATCCGTCCCTTGGCCGATCCAATTTCGAGAGTCGGCGGGCTTGTGGCGCTCGCAGGCAGCCTGGCGCCGGACGGGGCAATCTTCAAGCGAGCTGCAGCGACACCGGCTCTATTTGAGTCCGAGGGCCGGGCCGTCGTGTTCACTGGACTGGAGGACCTGAGCACCAGGATCGACGATCCTGACCTTAACGTGGGCCCGGGCGATATCCTGGTCCTCCAAAATGCGGGGCCGTGCGCGGCGGGCATGCCCGAAGCCGGCTATCTGCCTATTCCCAAGAAGCTCGCCGAGGCCGGCGTCAAGGACATGGTCCGCGTCTCGGACGCACGCATGTCGGGAACAGCCTTCGGCTCGATCGTGCTGCACGTGGCGCCGGAAGCGGCCGTTGGCGGACCGCTCGCTGCCGTGCGCAACGGTGACCGCATTCGTCTCTCCATCGCGAACAAGCGGATCGATCTGTTGGTCGAAGAGGCCGAGCTCAAGCGGCGCCTGGCGGATTTCGAGCCACCTCTGGCGCCGGCCCGCGGCTACAAGGCTCTGTACCGGCGCACCGTGCTGCAAGCTCCAGAAGGCTGCGATTTCGACTTCTTGAGGGCGAAAATCGGATGAATGAGAATCGCGCCCACGGGCTGCGCACCTTCTTAGGACCGAGAGTTATTGCGCGGTTCCGCGGCTTGGCCCGCTCAAGTCGGGCAGTCTTCGACTGCTCGGACGGAAATGGTCACACCGGATGCGTACGATGACGAGCATACCCGAGAGCGATGCGCAGCGTCTCGTTGCACGCAGCGCAGCAAGGCCTGCAAAGAAAGCTTCCCGCCGGATGCGCCGTGTGCTGGCGCTCGACGATCTCGAGCCTCTTGCCCGCAGCCATCTCCCTCGGCCAATTTTCGGATTCATTTCTGGTGCTGCGGAGACGATTACCTCGCTCAAGGCCAACCGGGAGGCGTTTCAGGACTACGCGTTTATTCCGCGCGTTCTTGTGGATACGTCGACCCGGAGCCAAGCGAAGACCCTGTTCTGTCACGAGTATGCCGCTCCATTTGGCATCTCTCCAATGGGCGCGAGCGCCCTGGCCGCCTATCGAGGCGACCTTGTTCTTGCTCGCGTCGCGAGCCAAGCCAGGATCCCTTTCATCCTCAGCGCATCCTCCCTGATCAGGCTCGAAGAGGTTCGAGAGGCCGGCCAGACCGCTTGGTTTCAGGCATATCTGCCAGGCGAGCCTGCTCGCATTGCGTCTTTGATGGACCGAGTGGCCAATGCAGGC
>NZ_JAFAVV010000881.1 GCF_019242285.1 Bradyrhizobium sp. | reverse complement strand
GTGGTGCGCCTGGAGACGCGGCCGCCGAACATCGAGGGCGAAGGCCAGGTCACGATGCGTGAGCTGGTCCGGAACTGCCTGCGTATGCGCCCCGAGCGCATCATCGTCGGCGAGGTCCGCGGACCCGAGGCCTTCGACCTGCTGCAGGCCATGAACACCGGCCATGACGGCTCGATGGGGACGCTGCACGCCAACAATCCCCGCGAGGCGCTGTCGCGCTGCGAATCCATGATCACCATGGGCGGTTTCTCGCTGCCCTCGCGCACCATCCGCGAGATGATCTGCGCCTCGATCGACGTCATCATCCAGGCCGCGCGCCTGCGCGACGGCTCCCGTCGCATCACCCACATCACCGAGGTGATGGGCATGGAAGGCGAGACCATCATCACCCAGGACCTGTTCATCTACGACCTGGTCGGCGAGGACGCCAACGGCAAGATCATCGGCCGCCACCGTTCCACCGGCATCGGCCGGCCGCGTTTCTGGGACCGCGCGCGCTATTACGGCGAAGAGAAGCGGCTCGCCGCCGCGCTCGACGCCGCCGAAGACAAGCCGACCTGAGGAGAGACCGGCCGTGAAGATACAGGCAATGGCTCTGGCCTTTCTCGCCACCGCCGCGGTCGGCGGGCTGGCATGGGTCTTCATCTATCCGCTGTTGTCCGGCGAGAAGAAGGCCGAGAGCCGCCGCGCCTCCGTCGCGCGGCCGGAGCCGGCCGCCAAGCGCCAGACCGAACGAACCCAGCGTTCGCGGCGCGAGCAGGTCGAGGGCTCGCTGAAGGAGCTCGAGGCGCGACGGCAGAAGGAAAGCAAGGTTTCGCTCAACACCCGCCTGACGCAGGCCGGCCTCGACTGGTCGCCGCAGAAGTTCTACGTGATGTCGGCCATTCTGGCCGTGGTGTTCCTGGGCGCCGGGATATTTCTGGGCGGCGGCATCCTCGGTCCGATCGGGCTTGCTTTCGCGGCCGGCTTCGGCGTGCCGCGCTGGGGCCTGAGCTTCCTGAAGAAGCGCCGCGAGAAGAAGTTCCTCGCCGCGTTGCCGGACGCGGTCGACGTCATCGTGCGCGGCATCAAGGCGGGCCTGCCGCTGTTCGAATCGATCAAGGTCGTCGCCGCCGATGCACCGGAGCCGCTGCGCAGCGAGTTCAAGGCGATCATCGAGACCCAGGCGATCGGCATGCCGCTGGGCGAGGCCTGCGCGCGGCTGTACGACCGCATGCCGGTGCCGGAGGCCAACTTCTTCGGTATCGTGGTCTCGATCCAGCAGAAGAGCGGCGGCAACCTGTCGGAAGCGCTCGGCAACCTGTCCAAGGTGCTGCGCGACCGCAAGAAGATGGCCGAGAAGATCCAGGCGATGTCGATGGAGGCCAAGGCCTCCGCCGGCATCATCGGCTCGCTGCCGCCGATCGTGATGCTGCTCGTCTACCTCACCACACCCGACTACATCTCGCTGCTGTGGACGCACCCGACCGGGCAGTTGATGCTGGTCGGCTGCGTGGTCTGGATGGGGCTTGGCATCATGGTGATGAAAAAGATGATCAATTTCGACTTCTGACGGTGCAAGCATGATCGAGTTCCTGGCCACCAAGCTCCACGACGCGCATTTCATGACGATGCTGTTCGCGGCGATCGCCGTGAGCGCGACCGCCTACACCCTGATCACGCCGTTCTTCGCCGGCGAAGGGCTGCAGAAGCGCATGAAGGCGGTGGCGAGCGAGCGCGAAAGGATCCGCCAGCGCGAGCGCGATCGCCTCAACAAGGCCGAGAAAGTCTCGTTGCGCCAGACGCCGAAGCAGATCGTCTCCAAGGTCGTGGAGGACTTCAACCTCACCAAGTGGCTCGCGCAGGAGAGCGCGATCGAGAAGCTGAGCCAGGCCGGCCATCGCGGACAGGCGCCCTACATCACCTTCCTGTTCGCGCGCCTGGTGGCGCCGATCGTGATGTTCCTGGCGTCGGTCGTGTACGTGTTCTTCATCTCGCATCTGGAGAAGTCGATGCCGATCAAGATCGGCATCTGCGTCGCCGTCGCCTATGTCGGCCTGCAGGCGCCGATGCTGTACCTGAAGAACGCCATCTCCAAGCGCCAGCTCTCGATCAAGCGCGCCTTTCCCGACGCGCTCGACCTGCTGCTGATCTGCATCGAATCCGGCATGTCGATCGAGGCGGCCTTTCGCAAGGTCGCAAGCGAGATCGTCACCCAGTCGGTCGCGCTGTCGGAGGAATTCACGCTGACCACGGCGGAACTGTCCTACCTGCAGGACCGCAAGGTGGCGTACGAGAATCTGGCGAAACGCACCGGCATCGAGGGTGTGAAGTCGGTCTGTCTCGCGCTGATGCAGTCGGAACGCTACGGCACGCCGCTCGGCCAGAGCCTGCGCGTGATGGCGCAGGAAAACCGCGACATGCGCATGAACGAGGCGGAGAAGAAGGCAGCGGCGCTGCCGCCGAAGCTGACCGTGCCGATGATCGTGTTCTTCCTGCCGGTGCTGTTCGTCGTCATTCTCGGACCGACCTACATCAAGGTCTCGGCGATGATGTAGCGATCAGGCGCGCGGCGCTCATGCCGGGCGCGACCGTTCAGCGTAGTTTGTTCTGTTGAAATCAATCCGGCTGGTTGAGCGCCACCCCGACGCGGCGGCGGGCGGACTTCGGATCGTCCTTGCCCTTCAGCATCTGCTTCAGATAGGCAACGTTCGCGGCCGCCTCGTCGGGCGGCAGGTCGCGCTTGACGATGTCCTCGGCCTCGGCGAAGCGGCCCTGCAGGCCGACCACAAGTCCCAGATTCTGCCGCACCCTCGCATCGGCCTTCGGGCTCGCATAGGCCTGCCGCAGCGTTTCCTCGGCCTTCGGCAGGTCCTTCGCGAGCATGTAGGAGAGGCCGAGATTGGACAGCACCGAGGGCTCGCCGGGCACGATCTTGAGCGCGCTCGCATAATAGCTGCGCGCGTCCTCGTGGCGGCCCATCTGGTCCAGCACGGTGCCCTGCACCGAGAGGATGCGCCAGTCCGGATTGTCGGGCGAGTGCGCGCGCGACAGCACGTCGAACGCCTGCTGAAAACTGCCGTTGTCGGCCAGCGCCCTGCCCCAGGCCGCCATCAGCGCCCTGTTGCCGGGATGGGCGATGGAGGCCTGCTCGAGCACGGCCGCCGCCTGGGCGCGCTGGCCATTGGCGCGCAGCGCCTGGCCGTAGGCCAGCGCCGCGTCGGCGTCCTTGGGGTTGGCGCGGTAGCGGTCGCCGGTGACCTCGGCCGCCCGCTGCAGGTCGGCGACCGGGCTCGGATCGGCCCTGGTCGAGAGCGAGCCCGTGATGTCGGAGACGGTCTGGCAGCCACCGAGGCCCGCGGCCAGCAGCGCAGTCACGGCCGCGGAGGCCAGGAGCCGGACAGGACCAGTTGGAGGACGCCTTCGCACCTTGACACTCGCGCTGAATCGAGTTGAACGCGCGAGCAATAAACCGTTAACCCTAACGGCGCGTTAACGGATGGATTTGGCCCGCAGTAGCGCGGAATTGGGGCGACGGCATAAGCCCGCGTTCGAATGCCGTGCGGACCCTTGGATGAACGCTTCGAGGAGGATGTTCCCCCTGTTCCCGCCCCCTCAATAATCGAGCGCCAGCCGCTTCCTGATCTCGTCGACCCGCTTCTCCAGCGCGTCGAAGCGGGCATGCAAGGCCCGGTCGTGCAGGTAGAAGATATAGCCGAGCGCAAGCAGCCCGAAGATCCAGTGATGACTTTCGACATAGGCGAGCGCCGCCTCGATCGCATGGCCGATCAAAGCAATCGTGCCGAGCAACGCATCCATGACCGTCAACCTCCCGCAATCCTGTTGTTCCGTCGCAACGATCGCGGCCGCCGCCACATCATTCCCGAGCTGCCACAAGCTAGCATAGCCGCGCCTTCGCCGGTTAGCGCCTCGCCCGGCGATTGCGGCCAAGTGAAAACTCTGCGAGTCTTGTCACGTCACGCTGCCATCCTGACCACGAGCCACGCATGCCCATTCCGTTCGAAACCGCGCCCGGCGCACCGGCCATCCCGATCACCTTCGCGAGCAAGTCGACCTGGGAGGCGGTTCGCGCCGGGTTGCCGCCCGTCGCGCGGCAATTCGCCGAGGCCAGCGGTTTTGCCGCCAGGCCCGGCGCGTGCCTGATCCTGCCCGCAGCTGACGGAACGATCGCGCAGGTGCTGTTCGGCCTGGAGGAGAAGGACGGCAGGTCACGCGACCTGTTCCGGCCGGGCGTGCTGGCGACCCTGCTGCCGGCCGGCGTCTACCGCTTCGCCAACGCGCCCCACGATGCGCGGCTGGCCGCGCTCGCCTTTGCGCTCGGCGGCTACCGTTTCAGCCGCTACCGCAACAGCGAGGCCTCCGAGGTGAGGCTGGTGCCGCCCGAGGGGGTCGATGTCGCCGACATCGCCCGAATGGCGGATGCGGCGATGCTGGCGCGCGACCTCATCAACACGCCGTCGAACGACATGGGGCCGGCCGAGCTTGCTGCCGCCGCCACCGATGTCGCCACCCGCTTCGGCGCCAGCTTCAACTGCATCGTCGGCGACGACCTGATCCGGCAGAACCTGCCGCTGATCCATGCCGTCGGCAGAGCCTCGACCCGCGCCCCGCGGCTGATCGACTTCACCTGGGGCGATCCCGCGCATCCGAAGGTGACGCTGGTCGGCAAGGGGGTCTGCTTCGACAGCGGCGGGCTCGACCTGAAGCCCTCGTCGAGCATGCTGACGATGAAGAAGGACATGGGCGGGGCGGCCACGGTGCTGGCGCTGGCGCAGATGGTGATGGATGCGAGGCTGAAGGTGCGCCTGCGCGTGCTGATCCCGGCGGTCGAGAATGCGGTCGCCGGCAATGCGTTCCGGCCGCTCGACGTCTTCCCCTCGCGCAAGGGACTGACCGTCGAGATCGGCAACACCGATGCGGAAGGCCGGCTGATCCTCGCCGACGCCCTGGCGCTGGCGGATGAGGAAAAGCCGCAGCTCCTGATCGACATGGGAACGTTGACCGGAGCCGCGCGGGTCGCGCTCGGGCCGGAGCTGCCGCCGTTCTACACCCATGACGACACGCTCGCCGAGGGCGTGGCGCATTTCGCGCGGCAGGAGAACGACCCGCTGTGGCGCATGCCGCTGTGGGCGCCCTACGACGGCTGGCTCGACTCGAAGACCGCCAACCTCTCCAACGTGGCGTCCGGCACCTTCGCCGGCTCGATCACCTGCGCGCTGTTCCTGCAGCGCTTCGTCGAGCATGCCAAGTCATGGCTGCACCTGGACATCTATGCCTGGACGCCGTCAGCGAAGCCCGGACGGCCCGAGGGCGGCGAGTGCCAGGCCGCGCGCGCCATCTACAAGCTGCTCTGCGAACGCTATGAGTGATCCGCGCCTGACACCGGCGCGCGGCGACATCGCCGCGAAGCATCTCGAAGGCCAGGTTGCGGCCGCGCGTTTCGTCGACGGCGAGCTGTTTGAGGTTTGCGATGCGATCGCGCCATTGCGCGAGCGGCCCGCCGGCGACGCCCCGCTCCTGACCCAGGCGATCAAGGGCGAGCGGATCACGATCTACGACCGCAACGCCGAGGGGTTTGCCTGGGGGCAGCTCAGCGACGATGGCTATGTCGGCTGGATTTCCGAAGCGGCCCTCGCGAGGCCTTCGGCCGCGCCGACGCACAAGGTCACCGCGCTTCGAACGCTCGCCTTCTCCGGCCCATCGATCAAGCTGTCGCCGGTCGAGGCGCCGGTCATGGGTTCGAAGCTGACGGTGCTGCGCGACGACGGACTCTTCGCGGTGACGCGCGAAGGCTGGTATGTCCCGCGCCGGCACCTCGGTCCGCTCGAGGGCCGCGAGGCAGATTTCGTCGCGGTGGCCGAGCGCTTCATCGGCACGCCCTATCTATGGGGCGGCAAGAGCAGCCTCGGCATCGACTGCTCCGGCCTGCTCCAGGTGTCGCTCAGCGCCGTCGGCATCGCGTGTCCGCGTGACAGCGACATGCAGCAGGACGGGCTCGGCCGGCCGCTCGACCTGTCGGAAGCCGGCAGGCTCGCGCGCGGCGACCTGCTGTTCTGGAAGGGCCACATCGCAATCGCGCGCGATGCCGACACGATCGTGCACGCCAACGCGCACCACATGGCCACCGCGATCGAGGACACGCGCGGGGCCATTGTTCGCATCCGTGAGGCGGGCAGCGAACTGGCCGCGATCAAGCGGCTCTAGCCCGTGACGGGCAGATCGGATGGCCGCAAGTTCGGCACCACGCATGACCATCCGACGGAGCGCTGCGCAGGGCGCGCGACGGCTTGCCGATTCCTTTCGAGCCGAAGATCAGCCATGGGTCCAGCAACAGACAGCAGAGTTTCAGTTTGCGACCGCAGCTACGCCGCAGTGTCGCCGTCTCCCTTTTCGCGGCCACCACTGACATAGTTGATGGCATCGTAACGCGTCATCCCCTGTTCCATCAAGGAATAGACGGCGTAGCTCTCGCGCTCGGCAAAGATCGCCACGACCACATTTGCGCCCGTCGCCTCCTCGAGAACGGAAGACTGCACTATCGCGGTGCGCTGGATCACCCGCTGAAAGGCCGCGGTGGGCCTGGGCTCGCCATCGTCGGTTATTAACGTCGTCAATTCGTTGTCGATGTAATTCACGAGATGCTCTCTCAATCTGCCGAGATCGACCGTGCAGGCCGTCATCACTGCCGACGCGTCCTCGTCATCGATCAGGGCGAGCAGCAGATGCTCAAGGGTGGCATACTGGTGTTTCCGCCGGCTGGCGTAAGCGATGGCCCGGAGCAGCGATGACTTGAGCCCGGCGGAGAGGGTGGTAGAAAACTGAGGCGGGGCGGCGCTATTGCGGGCATCAGCCGCATCGGCCCGGATTGCGGCAGAGAGGGTGTTCCAATCGGCCACGCCAAATGCCTCGGCGATCAGTTCCAGGCTTTGGCTTGCAGTGATCTTGAAACCCCTGGCGCCGAGTGAGGCACGCAATGTACGCGCCATGGCCTTGGCGTGACGGAAGTCGCGCATGTCCTTTATCCTTTGCTCGAACGAAACCGGAGTATCAGGGCTTGCGTTGCTGACCCGTCGTTCGGGTGCAAAGGCCTGCGAAAGGCTGCGATACGTTCACCAAACCCCGTAGGGCTGCAAGCGGCAGGTCGTATCTACCCGGAAAACAAGGTGGTGGACCAATGGGTCGGTGTCAACCGCTGATAGCGCGACCGCCGCGCGTGGCCGTGACTGCAACGGGCCAAGAACCGAAATTTTCTCGTCAATCAGGAGGCTGCCGGGCCCCCTTCACTGCCGACGTGGCGGGCAATGCCAGCTTACACCTGGCATGATCGCCGGCGCTCTGGCGGAGGGTCGTCGCGTCGCCGGGACCGCGGTCCCAACGACGGCCTCGATGCTTCGCACCGGCCGAATCACGCGAGTGAGCCCCGCTCGCCGCCGAACAGTCCGCCAAAGCCAGCCGAAATCGCTTGCGTCAAAACAGAAATTTCACGAGCTGGATCAACTCGATCACGGCCGTCACCGGCCTCGGCGCAATTTTCCTATTTCTTTTTTACCGAATTCGTGTATATGGTCCTTCGTCCCGCCTCCATCGGAGGGGCGTTTCGCGATCGTCACGGACGTGGGGGGTGGGATGCGGTGGACGCTTTGGCGCGCAAGACGAGCGCGCTCGAAGCGGACGGCGAAGCCGTGTGGTCCCGGCGCCCCGACGCTGGCGTCAAGCCCCGCAGAGGATGATCTGCGAGGCGACGGGGGCAAGAAAGCCCGGTCCCCGAGGAGAGCACGGTATAAGCGTTAACACCATCGCGCAGGGAATGCCGGTGATTTCGGCTGAACCTGTGGTTCCTGCCCCGTGCTTACTTGCTGCACGGGGGCCATGGGTGAGGCTGAACCACCCGGCATTCCCTGCGCCCTCCCCTGATTTCGAGGGCGATGGATTGGCAAAGCTCGGACGAATCCCGTCGCGAGAACGTGAGCGCATGTCCTCCGCCGTCCCATGTCCCCCGCTGTCATGCTCCGCGAAAGCGGGGCATCCAGCATTCCAGAGACTTCTCGCATGAGTACAACTGTCTCTGGAATGCTGGATCGCCCGGTCAAGCCGGGCGACGACAGTGTGCCTCGCTGTTTGATTCGTCGAATCTGCAAACTGATGCGCTCGGTTGGGCGCGTCGCTTCTCCTTCGAGCGAATGGTGGGCACGTCGCTCCGCGCGATGCGTAGCATCGTCGCTTTGCGCCTTTGCCACCCTACAGACCGAAGAGGCCCGAACCGGCCGAACTCTCATGGCCTCAGGTCGCCACCGCTCCATTGGCGGTGGCCTCGTTGCGGAAGGCAGCCGCGAACAGCGCGCTTGTATAGTCGCTCTTCGGATGGCTGAAGAGCTGGGCGGCCGGACCCTCCTCCACCACCTTGCCGTCGCGCATCACGATCAGATGGCTCGCGAGCGAGGCGACGACGCGCAGATCGTGCGAGATGAACATGTAGGTGAGGTCGCGCTTGCGCTGCAATTCGCGCAGCAGGTCGACCATCTGAGCCTGGAACAGCATGTCGAGCGCGCTGGTCGGCTCGTCGAGCACGACGAAATTCGGCTCCAGCACCACCGCCCGCGCGATCGAGATGCGCTGGCGCTGGCCGCCGGAGAATTCATGCGGATAGCGGAACCGCGTCTCCGGATCGAGCCCGACATCGGTCAGCGCCTTGACCACCCTCGCCTCGCGCTCCCGCCCCGACAGCGCCTTCTGGTGCACGCTCAACCCCTCGGCCACGATGTCGCCGACCGACATGCGCGGGCTCAACGCGCCGAACGGATCCTGGAACACGATCTGCATGTCCCGGCGGAACGGCCGCATCTGCTTGAACTTCAGACCCTGGATGTTGTTGCCCAAGAAGACGATCGGGCCATCCGAGGAGATCAGCCGCAACAGCGCCAGCCCGAGCGTGGTCTTGCCCGAGCCGGACTCCCCGACCACGCCGAGCGTCTCGCCCTTGCGCACCGCGAGACTCACGCCGTCGACGGCCTTGACGTGACCGACGATCGAACGGAACAGCCCGCGCTTGATCGGAAACCAGACCTTGAGGTCGTCGGCACTGATCACGACCGGCGACTCCGGCCGCGGCGGCGCCGGATCCGGCTTGGGCTCGGCCGCCAGCAGCGCGCGGGTGTAGGGATGCTGAGGCGCGCTGAACACCTGCTCGACCGGCCCCTGCTCGACGATCTTGCCGCCGTTCATGACGCAGACCACGTCGGCGATGCGGCGCACGATGCCGAGGTCGTGGGTGATGAACAACAGGCTCATCCCGAGCCGCGCGCGGATCGAGGCGAGCAGCGCCAGGATCTGCGCCTGCACGGTGACGTCGAGCGCCGTGGTCGGCTCGTCCGCGATCAACAGATCGGGCTCGTTGGCGAGCGCCATCGCGATCATGACGCGCTGGCGCTGGCCGCCGGAGAGTTGATGCGGATAGCTCTTCATCCGCGTCTCCGGGTCGGGAATGCCGACCTGCCGCAGCAGTTCGAGCGTCCGCGCCCGCGCCAGCGATCCGCTGATCGGCTTGTGCAGATGCAGGATCTCGCCGATCTGCCGCTCGATCGTATGCAGCGGATTGAGCGAGGTCATCGGCTCCTGGAAGATGATCGAGATGTCGTTGCCGCGGATTTGGCGTATCTCGTTCTCGCTCAGGCCCATGAGCTCGCGGCCGTTGAAGCGGATGCTGCCCGACGGATGCGACGCGACCGGGTATGGCAGCAGCTTGAGGATCGACAGCGCGCTGACCGATTTGCCCGAGCCGGACTCGCCGACCAGGGCCACGCACTCGCCGCGCTTGATCTCGAACGACACCTTGTCGACGGCGAGCGAGGTCGATCGCTGCTGGTGGAAGGCCACCGAGAGGTCGCGGACGCCGAGCAGCGGCTGGTTGACGGTGTCCATCGCGCCCTACCTGAACGTCTTGCGCGGGTCGAAGGCGTCGCGCACCGCCTCGCCGATGAAGATCAGGAGCGACAGCATGATCGCGACCGAGAAGAACCCGGCGAGGCCGAGCCAGGGCGCCTGCACGTTGTTCTTGCCTTGCGACAGCAGCTCGCCGAGCGATGGCGAGCCCGGCGGCAGGCCGAAGCCGAGGAAATCGAGCGCGGTCAGCGTCATCACCGAGGAGGAGACGATGAACGGCAGGAAGGTCATGGTCGCGACCATGGCGTTCGGCAACAGGTGCCGGAGCATGATGACCGCGTTCGACACGCCGAGCGCGCGCGCCGCCTGGATGTATTCGAAATTACGGCCGCGCAGGAACTCGGCGCGCACCAAGCCGACCAGCGACACCCAGGAAAACAAGAGCAGAATGCCGAGCAGCGTGAAGAAGCTCGGCACCAGCACCGCGGAGAGGATCAGGAGCAGATAGAGCTCCGGGATCGAGGTCCAGATCTCGATCAGCCGCTGGAAGAGGAGATCGATCCAGCCGCCGAAATAGCCCTGGATGCCGCCGGCCGCGACGCCGATGATCGACGAGAAGAACGTCAGCGTCAGGCCGAACAGCACCGAGATGCGGAAGCCATAGATCAGCCGCGCGACGACGTCGCGGCCCTGATCGTCGGTGCCGAGCCAGTTGTATTCGAGATCGCGACAGCCGGAGAGGCCCTTCTTCTGCACCATGTCCTTGCACTGGGCCTCCGTGAGCATCCAGGTCGGCGGCGACGGCGCCGGCGTCGGCAGGTCGAGGTTCTGGGTGCTGGAGGAGAAGCGGATCAGCGGCCAGACGATGCTGCCGCCCTTGTCCTTGATCAGTTTCTGCAGATAGGGATCGCGGTAGTCGGCCGCAGTCTCGAAATCGCCGCCGAACGTCGTCTCGGAATAGCTGACGAAGGCCGGCCAGTAGAGATGGCTGTCGTACTTGATCAGGAACGGCCGGTCGTTGGCGATCAGCTCGGCGAACAGCGAGATGAAGAACAAAGCAAGGAAGATCCAGAACGACCAGTAGCCGCGCCGGTTCGACTTGAAGTTCTGCCAGCGCCTGCGGTTGAGCGGCGAAGGCTCGAACGGATGGCGCGTGATCGGCACGGCGCCGCCGAGCGGCGTCTGCACCGTGGTCTCGACCGGCGGCGGCGCGGTGATCGTCATTCACACCTCCCGCGCTTCGAAATCGATCCTGGGATCGATCCACATATAGGCGAGATCGGAGATCAGGTTGACCACGAGGCCGAGCAGCGAAAAGACGTAGAGCGTCCCGAACACCACCGGATAGTCGCGGTTCAGCACGCTCTCGAACGAGAGCAGCCCCAGCCCGTCGAGCGAGAAGATGGTCTCGATCAGGAGCGAGCCGGCGAAGAAGGCGCGGATGAAGGCGCTGGGAAAGCCCGCGATCACGATCAGCATCGCATTGCGGAAGACATGGTTGTAGAGCACCTGGCGCTCGCTGCAGCCCTTGGCGCGCGCCGTCATCACATATTGCTTGCGGATCTCGTCCAGGAACGAGTTCTTGGTGAGCAGCGTCATGGTGGCGAAGGCGCTGAGCGCCATCGAGATCAGCGGCAGCGTGAGATGCCAGAAATAGTCGATGATTTTCCAGTACCAGGGAAACTGCGACCAGCCGTCGGAG
>NZ_JAFAVV010000457.1 GCF_019242285.1 Bradyrhizobium sp. | reverse complement strand
CTCCATCTGGCGCATGAGGTCGCGGGTAAAGCCGCGGAGATCTGCCATCTCGCCGGCATCTTCGGGCGCCACGATGAAACGAAACTGATGGCGATCTTCTCGGCCGCGCTCCACAAAGGCCCTGCTGTCGACCTCGTTCTCGAGAGCGGAGTAGGCCTTGCCTCGCTCGCCGTCCCGCGTGACCCCGTCCCGTTCGAGATAGCGGAGATGTGCATCCACGGCCCTGCTCCTCGTCCCGCGCACCTTCGGAGTTCGCCCGCCCCGCTGCTGCGGATTGAGCCGGACGACCCTCGCCTTGACCACCACCCGCCGCGCCCGGAAGCGGCCTGCGGAGTCTCTCTGCCACCCACCACCCTGCCGCGAAAGCGAGGCGACGACTTTCGCGCCCCGGCCGCCGCATTGAACCGGCCCGACCTTCCTCCTTCCTGGCCGCCGCCCGATCGCCCTCCCGAGCCTAACCGCCGAGGATCTCCACCCGCCTTCCGGACCGCGATCTGGACCTGCTTGAGGAACGGCTGCGCCCGAGGATTGATGCGTGCTCCACCGCGCGACCGGCCTGGTCTAACCCGGAAATTTTCGCTCTCATCACGTGCCATGACGCGACGATCGGCCTCGAAAAAATCCGGCACAAGAGCTGCCGAGCATCGATCGCATCAAATCGCACTAGCGCGCATGATGGCGAAGAAATAGCGGGTCCCCTCCTCGACGCACATTACGAGCGCCATCGCTCGGAGGTTTGAAATTCATCAGGAAAATGCGAAGAGCGGCGCCCGCACACCTTGCGCCGCGCCATTTTGACGCCGCGAAAACTTGCAAAAACCAATGTGCAGACAGCCCTTTGCGACCGAAGGCTTCCTTCACGACCCTCAAACAGCTCGAGCAGCATATCGATGCCTACGTCGCAGCATATAACCTCCGAGCTGAGCCCTTCGTCTGGACCAAGAAAAAAGTCCGTCAACGCCGCTTCAAAGACCGCCGTATCACTCAGCTATGATTCCGGGTACTACTTAGCCTAGAACCTATCGAGCAGGCCATCATGGCCATACCCGCACGGACTATCGCCGGCTTGGGCGTAAAAGCTCGCCATGTAGCCTACGTCATTTCCGAACATTGGGATGCGCCGATTGATCAGATCGACTGGGATGCTCGGGCCGTTCGTTCCCTAGTTGAAGCAATCTGCGAGGTGGCTTCCATACCATTTTCTTTCGAGTCGAACTCAAAAGAAGACGATTAGTCGCGCCGCACAGATCATACTGCTGTTCAACTGTGCCGATGGACGGAATGGAGCGAATGAGAATTGTGTCGATCATGGCCGCAATCCTCGAAGAGGAATTGCGAGAACATGGTATCCGTGCGCTCATCCGACTCGATCGTGAAACGATTGTCAACAGCATGATTGAACGCACGGCCGAAGTCCAAACAGACATCAAGCAGCGTCATCTAGGATCGCGCCTTGATGATCAGAACTGAGGAATTGTTAGTGTGTTTCGGGCTGCTTTAGAGGCCGGGGGAGGGGGAGTCAGTCAATCCCTATTGAAAGATAAAGCACTTTCGACTTTCCAGATAAAAACCACGGTCTGAGCTACGGCACGTCCGGCTTGAACACCTGCTCGCAGCGCGGCAAATGCTTTGGCAGCGCGCCGATGTTGCGCGTTGCCTTCTTGCGCGGCTTTCCAGCCGGCTTCGTCGTGGGCTCATCGTCGTTGGCTGGCGGAGATGGTGCGACGTCGGTCGCGAGATCATCCGCGTAGTTGGTCCGCAGAGCCCCGGATGGACCTACCCTTAGACCCGACCTTCTCGCATCTGGTCCGCCAAGGCGCAACTCGACCAAGCGTAGCCAATGCGGCTCTATCAACTTTTAAGATACTCAATGAGGGCGAGACATCGGGTTTAATCGTCATCGATCCAGTCTATGATCTCGTGTCCGGTTTCACGCGGGAGTAGTCGATGAGACTATATCATGTCGCAGCGGCCGCCTTGCTGGTGGCGCTTTCGGTCCGTTCGGGCGCGTCGACGCCGGCGGGCTCAACCTGGCAGGTCGGCATCTATGAGTCCGAGTTGGCGGTCCTGGGCGGCGGCGCGAGCGTTGTGGGCGCGCCCGACGCCAGCGACCGCGCTGTTGGCGATCTGGGCGGAGAGGCGTCCGGTCGCCAGGCCGTGATCCTCACGAATTCCGGAGATTCGCTGTCATTCGTCGTGCAGCCGGCCGATGCCGGCGCCAACGCCGTCGTGATCCGCTTCTCCATCCCGGATGCGCCCAACGGCGGTGGGCAATCGGGGATGTTGGGCCTCTCGATAACCGATTCCGGCGGCGGCGCGGTGCTCGCGACGACCCTGAACCTCACCTCGCGCTATGCCTGGCTTTATGGTGGCGTGCTCGACAACGTGAAACTCTACAACGTCCCTGCCAATGCCATTACCTATGGCATTTCCGGCGAACCGATCCTCCCCACCCATCTCTATGACGAGATCCAGATCAAGTTGAACGTCCCGCTGCAGGCCGGATATACGTTGACGCTGACCAAGACGGCAACCAATGCTGCCTCATCGATCACCATCGACTTCATCGAGTTGGAGGCCGTTCCCCCGCCATTGCCAGAGCCGGCCGGCTTCCTCTCCATCACCGACCCTAGCTGCGGCGCCATCGCCCTCGACACCAACGGCACAGGGCTTGTTTTCGACGGGTCCGACGATTCCGCCTATGGCAGCATGTTCAACGCCGTCATCGGCATCAATCCCCATAACGTCGCGTCGGGCCAGACCATGGAGAAGGACTATTACAGCACAGCTCCTCAGGACGTCCTCCAGGATGACATGCCGAATTCTGTGGCTGGCGGATTGAGCATGTTTCAACTCGCCGATCACAACTTCCAGAGCCTTTCGACCTGCATCGCACTCGCCGCTTCCGGCGGTGCTTATTCCGGGGTTTGGATTCCCCCCGGCCGGTTCTACGTTCGCGGGTTGCTGCCGTTATCAAG
>NZ_JAFAVV010000280.1 GCF_019242285.1 Bradyrhizobium sp. | reverse complement strand
ACGCGCACGTCCTATCCAAACGCCTGGATGCCGGTGATGGCGCGGCCGAGAATCAGGGCGTGCACGTCGTGGGTGCCCTCATAGGTGTTGACGGTTTCCAGGTTCGAGAGATGGCGCATCACGTGATACTCGATCTGGATGCCGTTGCCGCCATGCATGTCGCGGCACATCCGGGCGATGTCGAGCGCCTTGCCGCAATTGTTGCGCTTGACGATGGAGATCATCTCCGGCGCCATCTTGCCCTCGTCCATCAGCCGGCCGACGCGGAGCGAGGCCTGCAGGCCGAGCGCGATCTCGGTCTGCATGTCGGCGAGCTTCTTCTGCACCAATTGGGTCGCAGCCAGCGGCCGGTTGAACTGCTTGCGGTCGAGCGTGTACTGCCGTGCGCGGTGCATGCAGTCCTCCGCCGCCCCCATCGCGCCCCAGGAGATGCCGTAGCGGGCGCGGTTGAGGCAGCCGAACGGACCTTTCAGGCCGGAGACGTTGGGCAATAGCGCGCTGTCCGGCACCACCACGTCGTCCATCACCACCTCGCCGGTGACGGACGCCCGCAGCGACAGCTTGCCGCCGATCTTGGGCGCCGACAGGCCCTTCATGCCCTTTTCCAGGATGAAGCCGCGGATCTGGTTGTTGTGCTCGGCCGACTTGGCCCAGATCACGAACACGTCGGCGATCGGCGCATTCGAGATCCACATCTTGCTGCCGGAGAGCCGGTAGCCGTCGGCCACCTTCTCCGCACGGGTCTTCATGCCGGCCGGATCGGAACCGGCATCGGGCTCGGTCAGGCCGAAACAGCCGACCCATTCTCCGGTCGCGAGCTTCGGCAGGTATTTCTTGCGCTGATGCTCGTCGCCATAGGCATAGATCGGATGCATTACCAGCGAGGACTGCACCGAGTTCATCGAGCGGTAGCCAGAGTCGACGCGCTCGATCTCGCGCGCCACCAGGCCGTACGCCACGTAACTGGCATTGGCGCAGCCATATTCCTCCGGCAGCGTGATGCCGATCAGGCCGAGCTCGCCCATCTCGTGGAAGATGTCGCGGTCGACCTTCTCCTCCAGATAGGCCTTGGTCACGCGCGGCAACAGCTTGTCCTGGGCGTAGGCGCGCGCGGTATCCCGCACCATGCGCTCGTCCTCGGTGAGCTGCTCGTCGAGCATGAACGGATCGTCCCATTGGAAGGTGACCTGAGACGGCTTGTCCTTGGCCTGCGGGCGCACGCTCATGAGGAATCCTTTCGCGTCAATCCTTAAACGTCGTTGTGGATAAGTTAGATCGCTCTCGCTCGCAGCGCAATCAGCTTGCGATCCCGTTCAAACGCCCTACGTGGAACGCACGTGCATCGAAACTAGATTTCCAGCCGCTCGTTGGCGACGATCTCGATGCCGAAACCGGACAATCCCTTGTAGTCGTGCACCGACGAGGTCAGGTTGACGATCGAGGTGATGCCGAGATCGCGCAGGATCTGCGCACCGACGCCGACGTCGCGCCACTGCTTGTTGCGATCGGCCTCCGCGCTCTTGGGCTCGCCGACCGGCTCGACGGGAACCCCGGCCGCGCCGTCGCGCAGATAGACCAGCACACCGCGCCCGGCCTGCTTGAAGTGCTGCAGCACCGCCTGCATGCGCGCATGCCCGGTGAACAGGTCCTTGACGATGTTCGGCTTGTGCAGCCGGGTCAGCACCCGCTTGCCGTCGCCGACGCCGTGATAGACGAAGGCGGCGTGCGCGATCTCGTCGAATGGCGAGCGGTAGGCATAGCCCTGCAACTGGCCGATCGGGCTGTCGATGACGAAGGTCGAGACCCGCTCGATCAGCTTCTCGCGCGCCTGGCGGTAGGCGATCATGTCGGCGATGGTGACATGCTTGAGCTTGTTGGCGGCGGCAAAGCGGGCAACCTGCTCGCCCTTCATGACCGTGCCGTCGTCGTTCATCAACTCGGAGATCACGCCGACCGGCGGCAGGCCCGAGAGCTTGCAGAGGTCGACCGCGGCCTCGGTGTGGCCGGAACGCAG
>NZ_JAFAVV010000215.1 GCF_019242285.1 Bradyrhizobium sp. | reverse complement strand
GGTTGCAAGGACGGAGCTCCGATTTGTAGAGAAACCGAGATGGGCTCCTCGACTCACGCTTACCTCGAACGCAGGCGATCCCCCTTCTACACCGACCTGCGGCCGGAATATGATGACAGCGTTTTTCGGCTTGGCGTTCTGGCTTCGAGCACGATTGTCTGAGTGAAGCCGAGCATCGCCTGACGCTCGCCAACGAGAGCGGCGATCGCGACCGGATCGACAGAGCCGAACGCGAGTCCGTTGCGCTTTTTCAAAAGCCCCGTCGGTAGCGGCTTACTTGGCAACCGGAACAGTCAAATCACCAGGCACTAACCGCGCAGTGATTTGAAGCCCGCGCGAACCTCTTCTGAAAAAAGTTGCGGCTGTTCCCAGGCCGCATAGTGCCCGCCTTTGTCGACCTTGTTGTAGTAGATAAGCTGATGATACGCTCGCTCCGCCCAACTGCGCGGGGCTTCATAATTTTCGCCGGGAAAGACCGTCACGGCGGCCGGGATCGAGACGTCGGCGGCGGCGTAGAGGTTGAGCTTGTTTTCCCAATAAAGACGACCGGAAGAAACTCCCGAGTTCGTCACCCAATAGAGGGTAATGTCGTCGAGAACGTCGTCGCGCGTGAGGTCGCCCGCGGGGTGTCCATTGATCGTGTGTCCGACCAAGGCCGAGGTGATGGCCGCGGCGGGTTGGCCGTAACCGTCGCCATGGTCAATGAGCCACGCTGCCAGGCCGATAGGCGAATCCGCAATCCCATAAAGCGTTTGCGGGCGCGTCCCCATCATTTGGGCGTAGGCGCGTCGCCGCGAAAATGAGACCTGGATTTGCTCATACGCTCGTCTTTCATCAGCCGAGAGATCGGAGGGCGCGGGATCGCCGCATTGGAGCGCCTTTGCAACGTCGGGCGGAATGGTCCCAGGCAGGTTGACGTGAATGCCGATCAAATCTGGATCACCGAGCTTGGCCATCTGATGCGAGACCGGCGAACCCCAATCGCCGCCTTGCGCCACAAAGCGTGTGTATCCGAGGCGCTTCATCAGGACGATCCAGGCGCGCGCAATGCGGTCCGGCCCCCAGCCGCTCGTGGTCGGCTTGGCCGAGAATCCATAGCCTGGCATCGATGGGATCACGAGATGGAAAGCATCCGCCGCGCTCGCACCGTGGGCCGTGGGATTGGTGAGTGGATCGATGATCTTCAGCTGTTCGACGACCGAGCCCGGCCAACCATGCGTGACGATGAGCGGCAACGCATTTTCATGTTTCGAACGAACGTGGATGAAATGAATGTCCAGCCCGTCGATCTCGGTCATGAATTGCGGGAGGGCGTTGAGTCGGGCTTCAACTTTGCGCCAATCATGGTCTGTCGCCCAATAGCGCGCGAGGTCCTGCATCGTAGCCAGCGGCACGCCCTGCGAATCGTCGGCGACCGTTTCCCGGTCGGGCCAGCGGGTCACCGCCAAGCGTCGGCGCAGATCGATGAGGACCTCTTCTGGAACGTTTATGCGGAAGGGACGAATGGCATCGCCCGGGGAGGCAGGCGCCAATCGTGAAGGAAGCAGACTCGCGGCACCTGCGACGGCCATGCCCATTGTGGCCGCGCCCAAGAGCCGCCGACGATCCTGGTCGATTGTTTCGGTGGTCCTGCTCGTATCCCTTCGTGTCATGGGTTTCCTCCTAAACACCACCTGGGGGCCTCACGCCCGCGTTTTAGGCACGTCACGACTGACACTCACTTCCAAGAAATGGGATGCCTGCCTCACCGAGGCCGCGTGGCTCGCTAGGGGCGCGCCATCGGATCCTTATACCTTCAAATTGCCCCTGCCCGAGCGAGACCAAAGTAACCGACAGGCAGGCAGTGCCATGGGCCTCCTGCCGAAGCAGGATTGCGCCAAATGCTGCGAACTTGGACTTCATTGCTATTTCCTGGAGAATTCATTAGCCAGGCAATCTTCGGAAAGCTTGTGTTAACCGAGGTCTTACAATGGTTGTGGGGGGAGGATTTGAAGCTGCGCCCCTTCAGGTTATGAGTGCGAACCTTTTCCGAGG
>NZ_JAFAVV010000031.1 GCF_019242285.1 Bradyrhizobium sp. | reverse complement strand
TTTTCCGAAAATCGGAAGTGGCTGGCGCGGCCTTCGGCGCGACGGCCGGTCTCGACGCATCGTCCTTCCATCCGGCAATTTGAAGAACGGTGGCCTTGAGGTTGGACGATCGAAGCCCATACTTGATGACGAACGGCTTCGGCCTTGCCACCGGATGATTGGAGGTGCGTGATGAAGACGGCGATTGTGATCGGGGTCGGGCCCGATCGTGGTCTTGGCGCCAGCCTGTGCAAGCGGTTTGCGGCGGACGGAATGAAGGTGATCATCGCCGGCCGAACGCAAGCGGCGATCGAGGCCGTCGTAGAAGACGTCGTGCGGGCAGGGGGACGGGCGGTCGCTGTCGTCGCGGATGCGACCAGCGAGAGTGACATTGCCAGGCTGTTCGACGCGGCCGGCGGCGAGCTCGACCTTGCGATCTACAATGCGGGAAACAACACCCCTGGACGGATCATCGACATGGATGCCGGCTATTTCGAGCAGAGCTGGCGGGTCGTCTGTTTCGGCGGTTTCCTGTTCGGCCGCGAGGCGGTCCGCCGGATGCTGCCGAACAGGAGCGGCACGCTGCTGTTCACCGGCGCCAGCGCTTCGCTCCGGGGGCGGCCCGGATACGGCGCGTTCAATTCGGCAAAGGCCGGCTTACGGGTTCTCGCTCAGGCGATGGCGAAGGAATATGCCGAGGACGGCATTCATGTCGGTCATGTCGTCGTCGACGGGGCGATCGCGGGCGACAAGATCCTTCGTCGCTTTCCGGACGCAGCCAGCCGGGAGGAAAGCCTGATCAGCATCGAAGCGATCGTCGATGGCTTCGTGTTTCTTCATCGTCAGCCGCCGCGGGGCTGGTCATTCGAGCTCGATGTCCGGACCTCCAGGGAGAGGTGGTGACTGACGAGCCGCATTCGGTCGGGAGATGGAGTCGCAGGGTGAGCTAAGGCGCGGCCGCATCCGCCGTAGCTCGCAGAGCGAAGGCGGAAGCGCCGTGCCTACCATTGCCTCGACAGTTTATAGCGGGTCAGCGAAGAGATTGCCTTCGAAACGCTGATCGAGCCCAAGCTGCTGATCGCCATTGGTCAGCTCCGTTAGGCGTCTTCCGACATAGGTTGTGAGTTCGCTCATCGAGATCACGCCATCATGATTAACGTCGACGTCGTCGGGGTTGGACAGCGCATCGAGCAAGGCCTGGGTGAACGCGCCATGCTCCCATTTCTCGTCCTCCCTTGAAACTTTGTCCGCCGTGGATGACGTGAGCACTGTCACGTTGCTGGTATTCATGATCGCTCTCAGCATGTCGGCAGCCGGCAGGGTGTTCGAAGGGCCGCCTATCAGTCCCGCCGAGCGGCAGGCGTCGAGCAGCACCAGCACCCGCCCATGCTGGGCGAGCTTTTCGATCTCGCTCCTGAATTCGGTCGCCGGGATCGAATTGGTTTTTAGACGCGCCATCGTACTGGCGTCGACTCCGTAGGGTACGAGATAGAACTGACCATCGATCATGGTGCCGTGGCCGGAGAACATCACCACTGCGAGGTCCTGGCCGGTGCTGGTTGCCATATTGCTTTCAATGGAGGTGAATGCATCGGCAATTCCATCCTTGTTTGCATCGTCATCGTGCCGAAAGATCGGCTTGACCTCGGCATAGAGGCCGCCCTCTTGGGTGTTGAGAAGGGCACTCGCGACGTCCTGAGCGTCGCGTGCTGCAAAATGCAATCTGAGATTGCGTGCCTTGTCGCCGTAATCGCTGATCCCAATGGCCAGGACATGCAATCGGGCGCCGGGGGGCTTCGCCGATCGGGTGACGATCTGCACGGCGCGGCGCGCAGCCTTTAAATCGGCGATGCCCAGAGCCCGCGTGGTTTCGAGTTCCTGAAGCACCAGCGCCAGCGCATCGGGTCGTCGCAAGCTTGGGATCGCATTGACGGGCACCGTCTCGGCCGGTGCGTCGAACCCTCTATTCACTTGCCATTGAAGCACACCGAAGGCGCCTGCCGTTGCGCCATAGAAGCCCTCGGGCGTCCACGCCACCCAGTTCTGGCGATCCGCCAGCACATATAGCGCCAGGAGTTCGCGGCCATCGCCCATGCGGTGCCAGCGAATGGTGCCGTCGCCGTAGGTTGCGATCACCAGGCGGCCGTCCTCGCTGATGTCTACGCCCCAGACGATCGACGGCACGCTCCGTCGCCAAATCGGCTGGCCCTTTGCGTCGAACGCTCGAAGGGACCATTCAGCTCCAAGCACGAAACCACTCCCGTCCGGATGAATGGCCAGGCTTCGCGATACTTCACGCGATTCTAGCGTGATCGGAATCCCGTCGAGCGTCGGAGCGAGATCATGCTTCCAGCTGTCGACTGCAAGTCCGGTTTGCTTCGCCAAGATTGTCTGCTGATCATCAGGTGGATCGCTGCTCAACTTGCGCGTCCGCAAATCAAAGCGAAGCGGCGAGCTGCCCCACTGATCGAAGCCGAAGTCGACAACGGTACCATCTGCCGACACGGCCAGTCGGTCATATTGATCTCGAAAATCTGCCTTGGGAGAAACGTGCACCCAGCGAGGTCTCGCATCGGGTCCGAGCAACTCCAGAAATGGATTTTGAGCTGCTATCAAGAGTTGGCCATCCGGCAAAGCCGCGAGACCCGAGACCGAGTCGGTTGCCGCCCTCAGGATACGGCGCTTGCCGCGGCCCGCATCGTCCCAAGCGAGAACGGGGCGACTGCCTTCCTCCCAGTGTAAGCCGCCCGCGTAGAGCGTCTTACCGTCCTTTGACCAGGTCACAATCAGCAAGGAGCCGTTGTCAAGGCCATCGACATCGGGTCCAGGCAAGGGTGCCAGCGAATGTCCGTCGAGAAGATCCACGACTGGAACGTCATCGTAACCGACCGCCAGCAGGGTGCCGTCAGGGTTAAATGCAATCCGGAACGGCTGCCTGCCGCCCGTCAACTGCTTCGATGGGCCCACCAGCTCAAAGGCAGCGTCGTACAGCCGTGCTTTGCCGTCCAAGCTCGTGGCGGCCAGCCGACCATCGGTGGAGAATGCAACACCGTAGATCGCATCGTCGTAGTCGGGGTCGCGGAACACCTCGCGCCATTGTCGCTGCCGGTCGTAAACGCGCAGACCTCCCGGAGCGTCCAGCCCCGCGGCCAGATAGCGGCCGTCGGGCGAGAAGGCGAGGCTCTCGGTGGTGCTGGGAATTCCCGCAATCTGTGCGTCCATTGTGCCGGTTAACGTGTCGAACAAGTAAATTGAATCCTCGCGTGTGGAGGTCGTCCACCGGGTCCATCCGCCGGCTGCGACGATCGCGCCATCGGGGGACATCGCGATCGCATAGATTTTTCCGATGCTTTCCGGTCCGGCCGGCATGCGGATCGTCCGTAGCAATGTCCCGTCGCTCAGAGACCATACCCGTAACGTCTTGTCATAAGATCCGGTGGCGGCGATCCGACCCGCGGCATCCACGCCCACATCTTTGATCGGCGCGGTGTGCATGCCCGGATCGACGATCAGCACCGGCTGGTCATAAAGCTGCGCCTGCGCGGCAGGAGTTGCAACAGCAACGAAAAAGAATGCAAACAAAAGCGCGCGCGCTATTGATCTGCCTTGACCTCGGAAAATGCCGGCCACCTTGCGGACTCCAGCTGGGTCTGAATGGTCTTGCGCGTCAGCGCATCGTCGCTCCGATGGTTGGTGTAGAGCGCAGACACTCCCTCCGACAGCATCTTGAGCAGCTGCTCCAGCGGGATCGCCTTCAAAATGTCGATCCCAACGCCTTTTTCGGTTTGTCCTGCTGTCGTGGGAAGCAGATCAATCACCGCGCCGCAGAATTGGGAGAGACCAGACACCCCGCCGTTCAGCTTCTCGTGCAGGCTCGACAGGCTTGCTGGCGTTTGCCCGGCGGAAAGGGCCACGATTAGTCCCGCGATGACTGCGTCGAAATCAGCTTTTGCGTTGGCATAGGTGATCGCACCCCGCGCCATTTGCGCGGGATCACCATACTTCTTCATCAGCATAACGCAGGTCTCTGCCTTGGCCCGTTCGCCCGCGATCTGGCCCACTGCGTCTGGCCAGGAGATGGCGGTCGGTCCGGCGATTAAAGAGCCCGTCAGCAATAGCAGTACTGTCAGCGCAGCAAACGGCCTCGAACTGGCAATTTTCATGGTCCTCTCGCGAGGAAAACAGGCCGCCCAAAAATACCGCGCAGGTTGGACCCGAGCAGAGGGCTGCCAACTTTAATGTCTTTGAGAGAATAGCGAAATAGATCGGGTTTGCAAGTTCTGCGCGAGCTCGATAATCACCTTGCCGGGCATATGTCGCAGCCGCTTCGGATGCCGGCTTTGAGCATGTGCGTGAAGAGCGACGCGGACCACAAATCGACCAGGAAGCCTGGCGGCGAGCGCATCATCAGCGGCGCCACTGTCGGGATACTAACCCGCAACCTGCCAAACTAATTGATCGGGGAAAGCGATCCGCACGAGGCCCTGGGCGAACAGGCTGCGCAGCGCCGGATTCGTGGTCGCGCCGAGATCGCGCACGAGGCCGCTGCAATCGACGATCGCCATGACGTGAGGCTGTCCTTCTGGTTCTGGCAGCGACGGCCGCAGGACCCAATGGTTCTCAGGCTCTACGATCTCTCCGCCGCGAGGAGAGCCGCACTACCGGCTGCCTTCCTCGAGCGTCGGCCTGTCCAAGGCGATCCTGGGCGCAGCCATCTGCAACAGCGCGACCAGCTCCTCGCTGTCGGTGCGCAGCCTGTCGGCTTCGAGATTGCGCAAGTCGGCGATCTTGACGTCAGCCTGAAGGCGCTCGATTGCACTCTGCGCGCCTGCGGCGAGCTTTGGATCGGCGGCCGCGACGGCGTCGGCAAAGATCACTCGATAGGCTAGCGCAATGCCATCGGCGTTGCTCTGCATGTCCTTGAGCGAGGTGCCGCTCAGCCGCGACTCGCCGCCGTCGGCCTTGTTGCCGCCGAGCTCGAAGGCGAGACGCGCAATGCCGTTGAGGAGGCGCTGCGGTGCGAGGTCGACATGCGCGAGCTGTGCGTTCAGCTCGGCAAGGTCGGCGATCAGCGCATCGGTCTCGGCACCGGTGTCGGTGCGGCTTACGCCGAACAGCGAAGCCTCGATGCCGTGGAAGCCGTGACTGGCGTCGGGCCAGGCGTCGATCCGCTGATCGAGCTCGGGCACGAAGCCGCTCGTGAAGACCTCGGAGCGCTCCCAGCCGACGCGCGCCGCGACCCATGCCGATCGCGCGCCGGCCGCATCGTGGGCCGCCAGGCGCTCGCGCAGGAGCCGGGCCCCGGCAAGCGCCTGGCCGAGGTCGTCGATCAGATAATGCCGATAGCTCTCGGCAGCGGCCTCGAGCGGTGCCGCACGCAGTTGTGGTGCCATGGCCAAGGCCATGGCTGCGCCCGACGCGAGCGAACGCTTCCAGGAACGGGCGGTCGTGACGCCTCCGCGCTTCATCGCTGCACCTGTGCTGGCTCGGGAAGGCGCAGCAGGCCCCGCCGCTGCACATCGCGGGCCGTCCGCACGGCGGGATTGAACAATGACCACGGCTCGGTGCCGCGCATCAGCGGCATCGCCTTGGTGAAGATCAGGGCATAGAACGTCTTGTATTCGGCGGCGGCCGCGTCGAAATCGTCGGCCGTGGTCGCCATGGCGATGCGGCGCAGGCTGATCACCACGTCCTTGGCGGCCGCGCGCGCCATGCGGCGCTCGACCAGCGCGCCGGTCACGGCGGCGTCGCGGTGGTCGGGAAACTGTTCGGCGAGATCGCGCAACTCGCCACCCAGGGTGTCGACCGCGAGATCGATGGCGGCGCGGTCATGGGCCGCGATCGCCTGCGTGAGCAGCAGCGAGAAGGTCTCGATGTCCTTGAAGCGGAAGACCACGCCGTCGCTGTCGTAGGGCTGGCGCGCGTCGCCGATCGCGCGCAGATAGGTGACGAGATCGCCACGATCCTGCTCCGACAGCCCGAGCGCGTAGACACGGTCGAAATGATCGACGACCTGGTCGTAGCTTTCGTAGCGGCCGTCATGGAAGTAGGGCGCGTTGAAATTGGCATTCAGCAGTGTCGGCGTCTTGTAGAGGCCGCCCGAGCCGATGTCGTGCTGGAGATGATCGACGAAGGCGCCGGCCGGCCGATGGCAGCCGGCGCAGCTCAGGGTAGGATCATGCGGGAAGGGCTTTGCAAACAGCAACTCGCCCCGGCGCTCGGCCTCGGTCGCGGTGTCGTTGAGGCGGCCCCGGGCGCCGAGCCTGGGATTGGGCAGGAAATCGATCTCCTGCACATAGGCGGTCACGGCGTCGAGCAGGGCGGGCGACGGCTCCGGTCCGGCGAACTCGCCGACGATGACGTTGCGCACGAAATCGCGCAGCGACGCGATGCGGCCGTCGTGACCGTAGGGTGCGAGGACGCGCGCGCCGCGCAGGCTCGGAATCCGGACAGGATCGAGCACGTGATTATCGGCCTTGGGATTGAACAGCGCGCCCGTCGTGTCGAACGTGCCGGGGTGGCTCGAAAGGCCGGGAATGAACAGCTTGGCGTTATTGGCGCCGCCGACATGGCAGGTGCCGCAGCTCATGCCGGCACGCCGCGCGACGTCGCCGAGGATCGACGGCGAGTTGAAGGCAAGGTCGCCGAGTGCGACCATATAGGAGATGCGGTCGCCGCGGTATTCCGAGCGCAGGATCTCGTGCGGCACGTAGACCGCGTCCTCGTTGAGTTCGCTGCCGGCGGGCAGCACCGTCTGGTCGCCGTCGATCGGGAATGACGCCGCATCCCACGGCATCGCCAGCAACAGGCTGAGCCCGACGGCGGCGCCGACGCCGCGTCGCCAGCCTTGGGAAAATCGCTTTGCGGATCTGGTCATGGTCGTCGCGCGTCAAAATGATGCGGGCCAGGGCGGCGCCCCGGCCCGCATGTTTGATCTCAGGCGATCCGGTCAGTGATGATCGTGATCATGATCATCATCGTCGTCACGATGGCTCGCGAACACGACGGCGCCGGTCGACGCATCGAGGATCAGCTTGTTGTCGTCGTTGTCGACATGGCGGTCGAAGTCGAACATGTGCTCGATCGTGCCGGCGACGGTGTCGAGCGAGCCGCCCGGCTGGATGCGCTCGCCGTTGAGCCAGTTGTCCTCGATGAACTTCAGCACCGAGGTCTGGTCGGTCAGCGTGTGGTCGACGTGGTTGCGCCTGGCGAACGGCGAGATCACCAGCAGCGGCTGGCGCGTGCCATAGCCGCAGCGGCCCCAGGCCGGCTGGCCGAAGGCGCCGTTGAGCGGCACGGTCCGCGTTGGGCGCCCCTGCTGCAGGCCGGTCTTGCAGACGCCGGCGGCGTTGAGCACGTCGACGGCCGGGTTGAAGGACGGGTTCACGATCGGCGGCATCTGGTGATCGTACCAGCCGTCGGAGTCGTCATACAGGACGACGATCGCGGTCTCGGACCAGAACCTGCTCTGCTGCACCGTGTTGCTCACCTTCACGATGAAGGCCTGCTCGTCGATCGGGTTGGAATAGCCGCCGTGGCCGTCCTGGAAGGCCGGCGCCTTGAGGAAGGTCACCGACGGCAGGTTGCCGGCCTTGAGCGCCGCAAAGAAGTCGTCGGTGTCGTACTGGTGGTTGGCCGGATCCGGCGTGTGGGTGTTCGGGATGTTGCTGTGCCCGATCGCGGCGATCGAACTTGGCGCAGCATGAGTCGGGTTCCGGGTCGAGGCGTAGTACTGGAACGGCTGGTGATGCGGGATGTAGTCCGTCGACGAGAACGGGAAGTGCGGCTGGGTCGGCAGCGTGAAGCGGGCGCAGCCGGTGCTGCCGTTCGGGTTGACGGTCTTCAGGTTGAAGCCGCCCTCGAACCAGCCCCAGGTGATGTTGGCCTTGTTGAGCAGGTCGCCGATGTTGCGGCCGGCCATGGTGACCTGGTCGATCGTCGGGTTGGAGCACTGGTCCTGCTCCGGATCGGCGTCGCCGATCAGGGTGATGTTGCTCGACGTGTGGGCGGCGTCGCCGAACGCCTCGTGGGTGGCATGAAGCAGGGCACCACTGCCGTCCTGCACGTTGGTGGTATGAGAGAAGCCATTGGCCTGGCCGGAGATCAGGTTGATGGCGCCCGGTGACGACGGACCGAACTGGGTGCCGAAGCTGTTGTCGCTCATCGCGTAGTGCTGGGCGTAGTTCCATAGCGCCGTGACGGTGTTGCCGTCGTAGTAGCCCATCACCAGGCCCTTGGTCGCGGCAGCGGCGGGCGGTGGCAGCGGTCCGTTGGTGGCGGTGCCGCCGGCGGTGCCGACCCACGCCGGGAAGCCGTCCATGTTGCCGTTGTTGTAGGCGGCCTGCTCAGGCATGTCGTTGTGACCCTGGTCGGCGGTCGACGCCTGGCTGGGTGACAACCGGAATGGATTGGCCGCATCGGTGCCGTTGTGACGCGAATTGTTCGGCGCAACCGGTGCATTGGCGTTGGCGTTCGGGTTGTTGGTCAGGAGATTGAGCTCGCCGAGCGGCTCGAAGCCGCGGTTGACGTCGAGCGGCGTCACCAGATTGTTGTTGAGAGGGGTGTTGCGCTTCGCCTTGAACGGCGTCTCGCCCGGCAGGTTCATCGCCTTCGGATAGGTACCGAAATAGTGGTCGTAGGAGATGTTCTCCTGGAAGATGACGACCAGGTGCTTGATCGGCGTCCTGGTGTCATTGCGGAAATTGTCGTGATCGTAGTCGTCGGCGACGGCACTGGCGCCGCCGACCAACAGCGCAAGGCTAGAGACCAGACCGAGTGATATTGGCAAACGCATCTTGATTGCCTCCTTGAGTAGGAAAAATTCAGTGACTGGCGCAAAGGGACAAATCGCGCAGTTTGGAAAATTTCCAGAACTGGGTCACAACGCCATGAACCATCCATGACGACGGCTTGACGGTTCCGCGACGTGACCGAATGGCGACACTGTTGCGATGATGCAAGACATGAAACAATTCGGCCGAGCGCGGGAATAGAACGCCTGTGTCGCCGAACAGCGGGCGCCGCCGGCTGGACGGGCGCGTCGAGGCTCGCGGGAGAGCGGCGCATGGTGTCGAGGCGTTCTCTGAATTCTTCAGCGACCACTTGCGCGTCGCAGCCGTTGCGGCATGACTCGCCCGCGCCTCGCGCGGGGGCCGCCGCATTCTCGATCCGATAGAGCGTCTCAGAGCCCGACCGAGGCCGCTTCACGCCTTCTCCGCCAGATAGCGCTCCAGCGTCAGCGGAGATCCCGATGTCCCGGGCGCGGTGATGGCCTGGCCTTCGAACGCCGTCGCCTGTTCGAACCAGGAGCGCTGCGCCGGCAGTCCCCAGGGGAACGACACGTTGGCATCGGCGGGGTCCCAGCGCACCGGCTCGTTCTCGACGTCGATGACCTGATAGTGCGTGTTGAACAGTTCGACGCGATGACCGTCAGGATCGCGGAAATAGACGAACATGGCGTGACCGGGACCATGGCGGCCCGGGCCGCGCTCGACCTCGCGGCCATAGCCGAGGCTTCCGGCGACGTCGCACGCGCGCAGCAGGTGATGGACCTCGGGCACCAGATAGGCGAAGTGATGCAGCCGTGGTCCGGCGCCGGCGAAGAACACGATGTCGTGCGGGTTGCCTTTGCGTTGCAGGAACGCGCCGCGCAGGCTGCTCTCGTCGGGCGCGATGTATTCGGTCAGCATGAAGCCGAGGCCGGCGTAGAATGTGCGGAGGCGGCTTGCGCCCTTCGTGGATGTGAGCCGGATCGACATCTGGCGCGCGGCGACCTACCGGTTTCACGCCTTGGTCGCCAAGGAATGGCGTCGCGGGCGGATCTTCCTGGTCGGCGACGCCGCACACCAGACCCCGCCCTTCATGGCGCAAGGGCTGTGCTCCGGCGTCAGGGATGCCGGCAATCTCGCCTGGAAACTCGCGGCGGTGCTACGGGGGGCAGGCACCCGATTCTCTGCTCGATTCCTACGAAATCGAGCGCAAGCCGCACATTACCGAGCTGGTCGCAACCACCAAGGCGATCGGCGAGCTCGATGGGGAGCGGGCGCGGCGGCGCGATGAATGGCTGGGCGATGCGTTCGACCGCGGCGCGGCCGAGACGTCGCGGCAGAAGTTCATCCCCGATCTGGCTGTCGGCTTGCTCGGTCGCGACGAGACGGGGAAATTGGCGCCCGCGGCCGGGACGCTGTTCGTGCAGCCGACGGTGAAGGACGCGCAGGACGTCAGCCATCGGCTGGATGACTTGATCGGCGAATGCTTTGCCGTGATCACGTGCGGTCCAGAGCCGCAGCGATGGCTGACGGGAAGCGCAGAAATGCAATGGCGCGAGATCGGTGGACGACGGATCGTGGTCTCGCCGACAGCGCCGTTTCGGGATGGTCTGACCGCAGCCTATGTGGAGGAGGGGGCGGTGCTGCAGGATTGGATGCACCGCCTCGGCCAAGGAGCGATCGTGGTGCGGCCGGACAAATACGTCTTTGGGTTCGCGCAGGATGAAACATCGCTGCAGCGAATGGTCGAGCAGGTGGTGAACGCGATGAACGAGCTTGATCAACTTCAGCCCGGCTGACGCAGTGACCCGAACGCCGCGCGCAGTTCGGTGCTGAACAGCGCCGGCTGCTCCCATGCCGCGAAGTGTCCGCCCCTGTCGGCCTTATGGAAATAGATCAGATGGTGATAGGCGCGCTCCGCCCAGCTCCGCGGCGCTTGAAAGCTCTCACCCGGAAAGACCGTCACGGCCGCCGGGATCGAGACATTGGCCGGAAGATAGAGGTTGATCTTGTTTTCCCAATAAAGGCGGGCCGAGGATATCGCGGTGTTGGTCAGCCAATAGAGCGTGATGTTGTCGAGCACGTCGTCTCGCGTCAGGTCGCCAGCCGAATGCCCGTCGATGGTTCGGCCGGCCACCGCAGAGGTGATCGCCGCCGCCGGCTGGGCGTAGCCGTCGCCATGGTCCAGCAGCCACGCGGCGAGGCCGGCGGGGGAGTCCGCGAGGCCCGACAGCGTCTGTGGCCGGGTCCCCATGATCAGCGCATAGGCGCGCCGTTTGGAGAACGACAGCTTGATCTGCTCGAAGGCGTGCTCTTCCTCATCCGACAGGCCCGCCGGCGCCGGATCGCCGGCCGCGATCGCCTTGATGATCTCGGGTGGAACGACGCCGGGCAGGTTGACGTGAATGCCCAGCAGTTCGGGCGCGCCGAGCTTGGCCATCTCGTTCGAGACGGGCGAGCCCCAGTCGCCGCCCTGCGCCACGAACCGCGTGTAGCCCAAGCGCTTCATCAGCACGACCCAGGCCCGGGCGATGCGGTTGGGATTCCAGCCCGTGGTGGTCGGTTTGCCCGAGAAGCCGTAGCCCGGCATCGACGGGATCACCAGATGGAAGGCATCCGACGCGCTGCCGCCATGCGCGGTCGGATTGGTCAGGGGATCGATGACCTTCAACTGCTCGATGACCGAGCCGGGCCAGCCATGCGTGACGATCAGCGGCAAGGCATTTTCATGATTGGACCGCACGTGAATGAAATGGATGTCCAGGCCGTCGATCTCGGTGATGAACTGCGGCCGCGCATTGAGACGCGCCTCGACCTTCCGCCAGTCATAATCGGTCTGCCAGTAGCGCACGAGGTCCTGCAGGGTTGAAAGCGGCACGCCCTGGGATTCGTCCGCAACCGTCTCCTTGTCGGGCCAGCGGGTTGCGGCCAGACGACGGCGCAGATCGGCGAGGGCCTCGTCCGGAATGTTGATCTGGAACGGACGGACGGCATCAGCCGTGGCCGCGGACGCGACAGGCGCCGGAAACAGCGTCGCTGCGGCTGTGCCGGCGATTGCCATCGCTGCGGTGCCGAGAAGCTGGCGCCGGTCCATGGTTTTGGAGCTCGTTTGCACGCCCATCGGGAGCCTCCCTGCAATCGTCGGATTCCACCTCGTCACACGCTGGCGCAGAACGTGGCAGGATGCTTGTTAAAAAATGTTAGAAGCCGTTAGCTGTTGCCAGCTGCTGCCAATCGCGTTCCGAGAAAAGCCGGCCGTTCCAAAAAAATCTTCGGTGGGCGGGTCGGATTGTCGGCGGCGGCCGCGTTCATTCGTCTTGCAGCCAGTGAAGGTCCTATCGGAGATCAGAAATGGAACAGTCTCGTTATCGCTGGGTGATCGTCGCGGCAGGCGGCCTGCTCGGCTGTGTCGCGATCGGCGGTATGTTCTCGCTGCCGGTGCTGCTGCAGCCGATCGCGCGGGAGACCGGCTGGTCGGTGACCGGCATCTCCAGCGCCATGACCATCGGCTTTCTGGCGATGGCCTTGACCAGCATGATCTGGGGTACCTTGACCGACAAGTTCGGGCCGCTGCCGGTGGTCCTCACCGGCTCGACCGTGATCGCGACGAGCCTTGCACTGGCGAGCCAGGCGACCTCGCTCGTCGTCTTTCAATTCGTCTTCGGCGTGATGGTCGGCGGCGCGACGGCCGCAATCTTCGCGCCGATGATGGCGACCGTCACCGGTTGGTTCGAGACCCAGCGCAGCCTCGCCGTCTCGCTGGTCTCGGCAGGCATGGGCGTCGCGCCGATGACGATGTCGCCCTTCGTGGCCTGGCTGGTCTCGCACCACGACTGGCGCACGACGATGCTGATTCTGGCCGCCGTCGTAGGCTCCATCATGATCCCGGTCGCGCTCCTGGTACGCCGTCCGCCGGCGCTTTCCGCCACAGCTTCCGCGCCGGTCGCGGGCGCCGCGCCGCAACGGGAGATGTCGCGGGCGGAGGCGCTGCGCTCGCCGCAGTTCATCATCCTGCTCCTGACCAATTTCTTCTGCTGCGCGACCCATTCGGGGCCGATCATCCATACCGTGAGCTACGCCATCAGTTGCGGCATCCCGCTGGTTGCTGCGGTCACGATCTACAGCGTGGAAGGCTTTGCCGGATTGTTCGGCCGCATCGCCTTCGGCATCGCCGGCGATCGGTTTGGTGCCAAGCGCGTGCTGGTGGCGGGCCTGCTGGCGCAGGCGTTCGGCGCGCTCGCCTATGCATTCGTGCGCGAGCTTGCCGCGTTCTACACCGTGGCGGCCGTGTTCGGCTTCATCTATGCCGGCACCATGCCGCTTTATTCGGTGCTGATCCGCGAGAACTTCCCGCTGCGGATGCTCGGCACCGTGATCGGCGGCAGCGCGATGGCCGGCAGCCTCGGCATGGCGACCGGGCCGGTGGCCGGCGGCCTAATCTACGACACGCTAGGGAGCTATGCTTGGCTCTATATCGGCTCCTGGGCCGTGGGCCTCGGCGCCTTCTTCATCATCATGACGTTCAGGCCGTTCCCGAAGACCGAGCTACGGGGGACGCCTCAGCCGGTGGCGGCGTAGTCGGAGATGCTCGGGCCGCGGGCCGGCAGGAATCGTCGGTAAACCGGGACGAAGCGCGATGGCGCTTCGTCCCATCCAATTTTGATGGGTGGTAAGCGTACGAATGCGACCTCTTCGATATTCCATCAACGTCACATTGGACGGGTGCTGCGATCATCGCGTCATGGTCGCGGATGAGGACCTGCATCGTCATGCAGCCGAGAACCTTGCGCGGGCCG
>NZ_JAFAVV010000905.1 GCF_019242285.1 Bradyrhizobium sp. | reverse complement strand
AATATTTCTCGCGGGCCGGCAGTGCCGCGGTGAAGGCGTCGGCCCATTGCTGAACCCCGCCGAGCGGCCTCGCGCGATAATTGCGGAGCTCGTAGATGTTGCCGGTCGAGGCCGGCGCGACCGGCGGCCGGATGGCGTTCAGCAGGCGCACCTCCTGGCGCACCAGCAGCGGCCGGATCAGCGGAATGTATTCTCCGCTCCAGCGCGCGTTCTCGAAGAGCTCGGCGCGCAATCTCGTTCGCTCGTTCAGATCGCTGAAGCTCCACATGTGGAGGACCTGATTGAGCGGGCCGATCTCGGTCCACCAATAGCCTTCGAGCTTGCCGAAACGATCGCCGCGGATGTCGCGCGACACCGTGCTCGCGGCCTTGACCATGTCACCGACGGTGCCCGGCTTCACCGTGTAAGTGCGAAGTTCGTAGATCATGTAGTTTTCCCCCGCGGTCGTTTCGATTGATGCGCACGGAATTTCTGCGGTCAGAGATCATCTTCTGAGAGTTCCGCAAGCTTCACGAGATGACGCAGCAGACCCGTCTTCAACGGCCTGCTGCCGTGGATTGGCACCGAAAGCCTGACGATGCTGCCGCTCTTGCCGTAGATGTGATGGCTGCCGTTGACACGCAATAAAGTCCATCCGCGTCGTTCGATGATCCGGACGAAGTCCCGACCCGACAGCGACTTCATGCAGGCAATTCCAACATCCGTTCGATGCCGCCCGGCTCGGGCGGAGCGACGTCGATCGAAAGGCAACCTTCGATCGCTTCACGAAGGTTAACCATCAATTCGTCCATGGTATCGCCTTGCGTCGCACAACCGGGAATGGCAGGGACTTCCGCCCAAAAGCCCCCTTCCTCAGCCTCGTGCACGACAATTTTGATCTTCATGCGCAAATCTCCAGAGCGATTGTCGTCCGAACGCTCATGATGTTCAAGGAAACAATCGCCTCACTGCGCCGCCTGCGCATTCACCTCCGCCGAGACCTGGCGGATGGCGCGGGCGAGCAGCTCGGGGGGTTGCGCGCCGGAGACCGCGTATTTCTGCGCGAACACGTAGGTCGGCACGCCGGAGATGCCCTTGTCAGCCGCGTCCTGCGCCTGCGCCGAGATCAGCGCGGCGTCCTCGTCGGTCGCAAGCCGCCGGCGCGTCTCATCGGCATCGAGACCGACATCGGCCGCCGCCTTGACCAGCACCTCGGTGTCGGTGAGGTCGCCGCCGTCGCGGAAATACAATTCCATCAGCCGCTGCTTCATTGCGGCGGCCTTGCCCAGCGCGTCCGCCCAGTGAATCAGGCGGTGGCAATCGATGGTGTTGGGCTGACGCTTGACCAGGTCGGGCCGGTAGACGAGACCCTCCTGGTTCGCGGCCTCGACCACGCGCCCGGCGATGCCCTTATAGGCGTCGACCGAGCCGAACTTGGTGGTGAGATATTCCTCGCGGCTGATACCTTCGCGCGCCACCCAGGGATTGAGGAAGAACGGCCGCCAGTTCACTTCAACCGGCACATCGGCCGCCAGCGCCAGTGCGTCCTCGATCCGCTTCTTGCCGATATAGCACCAGGGACAGACCACGTCGGAGACGATGTCGATTTGCAGCGGTCGCAGCGTGCTCATGGGCCGATCCTCTCGGGGTTCCAACACCCCCAAAAGATAAGCGGATCGGACGGCAACACAAGCGCGCTATTGCAACTCTGCCGCGATCCGGCGCATGCGCTGCGCGGTGAAATCGTCGGCCGGAAAGAAGGTTTCCAGCGCCAGCTCCGACAGCGTGATGTCGACCGGCGTGCCGAACACCATGGTGGTGGAGAAGAAGCTCAGCACGTCACCGCCGTATCGCATCTTGAAGGGGATCGCGACGCTGTCGGCCGGCAGCGGGCCGCTGCGGGCCGGAATCGGGAACGCCTTCAGATCCTGATAGAGCTTCACGAGCTCGGGATCGGCGGTCGCCTCGCATTGGCGATGCAGCCGCTCGAGCAGATGCGCGCACCATTCGCCGAGATTGACCGTGCGCGGCGCGAGCCCTTCCGGGTGAAAGCTGAGCCTCAGCACGTTGAAAGGTTGCCCGAGCAGCCGCGCCGGGATGCCGTCGAGCAGCGGCGCCATCATGCGGTTGGCCGAGACCAGGTTCCAGTGCCGGTCGACGGCGAGCGCCGGGTTCGGCTCGTGCGCCTTCAGCACCAGCTCGATTGCCTGCCGCGCCGCCTTCAGCGCGGGATCGTCCAGCGTGCGTTGCGGAAAGGCGGGCGCAAAACCCGCGGCGACCAGCAGCACGTTGCGTTCTCGCAAGGGCACGTCCAATCGCTCCGCCAGCTTGAGCACCATCTCGCGCGACGGCGCCGAGCGGCCGGTTTCCACGAAGCTCAGATGGCGCGCCGAGACCTCGGCGTCGCCGGCGAGATCGAGCTGGCTCAGATGCCGGCGCTGCCGCCATTCGCGCAAATGATCGCCGATGTGGATCGGCCGGGCTTTCTCGGTGCGGGCAAGCGAGGTGTGCGTGTTCATGCCGAACAACTAGCACGCACGCAGCGTGGCTTCCATTACCTACGAGGTAATGCTTTCCCCCTACCCGCGACGTAATCGAATTCGCGATCGGGCCGGATCATTTTCCGAGACGAGGAGATGATCCATGATCGCACTGTTGAAAGATTTCCCCGTCGCCATCAGCATCGCCCGGTGCCTGATCGAGCTTGCGACCTCGCTGCTGGCCCGCTCGCTGCAGGTGCCCGAGCCGCTGTTCCGCATCGCCTGCCTGTTGATGTTCGTCCGGATTCAGGCGGTCGAGACCAGTCTCGGCAAGGCTCTGTTCTCCAGTCGACCGTTGCGCCGGTTCGCGATCCTGTTCGGTGTCGCTCGGTGACAAACGAAAATCGAAGTCCGCACATTGCAGCGATATCATGTGCTCGGCGTCGGAAACGCCGTAACGAATTCCCTCGAGTTGCCGATCCGAGATATCGAAGACGCTCACGAACAGGCCATCGTTCATGTTCAGATGTTCGAGCTTGATGTCGACCGCATCCAGGAAGCGCAGCTCCAATCTCGGCCCGCTGCGCGCAGGCTTTTCCACGAGATGAAGCTCGACCGTGCAGCTCGTCTGCCTGTGTCTTTCCTCTGAGCACAGGTTTTCAAGAGCCAGCCGCCGGATGCAGCGGTATTTCGCGGGACCTAGGGCGTTGAATGCATCGATCTTCGGGTTGTTCATTGAGGCGCTTGCGGCCCGAGGTCAGCTCATCGTCAGCGCGACTACCATCCCGACCAGGGTGAGGACAAGCCCCGCGATGAGCATCGGCACCAGGCTGCCGCTTTCGTAAGGGTTGGACGGGTCGCCTGTCGCTGTCGAGCGCCGGTTCATGACGAGACTCCAGGCCGGTTCCGCCGATATCGTTCGCCGACGCCGAGCAGCACGCCGTTGGCGCCGGCGACGCCGAGCTCGAGGCTCGCCGCGATCCGCCGCGCGCGCTCGACGAAATGCGCTTCGGCATCCGGCGGGCAGAGTTCCTTCGCGGCCGCCTCGAACAGTGCGAGCCAGCGGTCGAAATGCGCGGCATCGACCGGCAGCGGCAGATGTTTCGGCATCGGCGCGCCGCGATAGCGGCCGGACATCAGCGCCACCGAGGACCAGAACGCGCACATCTGTCGCAGATGCGGTTCCCAGTCCCTGATGCGGGCGTCGAAGATCGGTCCCAGCACCTCGTCGGAACGGACCTTGGCATAGAATCCGCGCACCAGCCGCTCGATCATCGCCTCGTCGATCCCGGTCCGGGCGGTGATGTCGGCCACGATCTGCTCGCGCCGTTCCTCTGCGGTCATGGGCTTCTCCGTAAATAGGTATTTCAAATGCATATTTAGGGGAGTAGAACATCGATTGCAAATTCTCTTTCGGGGAAAGCCATGCGCCTCACGCTGTTCACCGATTTCGCGCTGCGCGTCCTGATGCGGCTGGCCGGCGAGCCGTCGCGCTCGTTTGCCACCGGCGAGATCGCGGCCGAGTTCGACATCTCGCGGAACCATCTGGCGAAGGTGGTGCGTGACCTCGCCGATGGCGGATTCATCTCGACCCAGCGCGGTGTGGGCGGCGGCTTCAGGCTGGCGCGGCCGGCACAGTCGATCACGCTCGGCGAGGTGGTGCGCATCCTCGAAGGCAATAGCGCCATGGTCGAATGTTTTCGCGAGGACGGCGGCAATTGCGTTCTCACGCCGCGCTGCCGGCTGAAAGCGCGGCTCGCCGCCGCGCGGGAATCCTTCCTGCGCGAACTCGACGCCACGACGTTAGCCGAATGTGCCTATTCCGCGCGCCGGCGGCGGAGCCCGGCCTGAAGCGGGCTACGGTCCGGCGTGGCCATTGGCGAGGCGGCCATTGCCGCGTTTGGTCTTGCCGTTGAGCTTCTTGCCATTGGCCTTCCTGCCCGTCGCGAGCTTCTCGGCCTTGCGTTTCGCCTTGCGCTCGGCCTTCTCCTTGGCCAGCAGCTGCTCGGCGCGCGCCTCGGCCCGCTTCTTCCTGCGCTTCCGCTCGCAGGCCTCGCATTTGCAACCGATCGGTTTCAGGTAGGCCTTGAAGTAGTCGGTGCCGTAATCGTAGCTGATCTCCTCACCGGGCTCGATGTCCTTGATGGCGCGGATGAAGACCTTGCGTTTGCGCGGCTTGACGTCGGACTCGGCGTTCGGCTTGCAGGCGTGATTGATGTAGCGGGCGACGTTGGCGCGGATCGAACCGTCGATGGTCCAGCGGTTGGTCAGCTCGAAGAGGTATTTGTTCTCGACCGCGTCATCCTTTTCCTTTTTTGAGTCCAGAAGCGGCCCAAAATAACGGATGATCTTGGCGCCCTTCTTGATCGGCCTGGTGGCGAACAGGCCAAGTCCGGTCTTGGAGCGGCCGATGCGGTAGGGCTTGTTCGGCGAGATGAGAGGCATGGTCGGCGGAGGGCCAAGTAACTCGCGCAAGTGACACGCGAAAGTGAGGGAGCAAGGCGGCCCTTCTAGGACGAATCCGCCTCAATGTCAGGTCTTTCTGCGGCCTCGACCGAACCGTCCCCAGCTTGCGTGTGTCATCAATACCACGCAGCGACGAAACCAGAAAAGCCGGGAGTTCAGACCATGATTCGTAAATTGCCGATCTACACCTGTCTTGCGGCAGCGCTCGTGGCACAGACCGCGGTCGCCGCAGCGGCCCCTGTTGGCAGCAGCTATTCCACCATCGCCGCGCACAACTGCTGGAGCGCCAGCGGCAAGAAGGACGCCGACGATCAATCATCGCGCATCTGCCGTGGCAAGGTCGGGCTCGTCGTCTCCGTCAATGTCGGCGACATGCGCGAGACGGTCTCCATCGGTCATAACCGCGCCGCCGCGGAGAAGGAACCGGCCGCGCAAGCCTTCTTCGGCCCGTTCAGCTTCGCCTCACGCACCGTCGAGTGGCGGATGGCGGGAAGCGAGCCCTTGGCCATCATCCAGCGCTGGGACATCGACGACAACGCCGACCAGGACAGGAACGGCCGGCCAAAGCCCAAGCCGATGCTGATCGTCACGCGCCTGCCGCCGGGCGCGGTCTGTCACGTCGCCTATGTCGATGTCGCCGCCAATCCCGACGCCAACGAGCTGGCGCGCCAGGCCGCCGACGCCACCGCGCGGGATTTCAAATGCGGGCAGGACCAGGTGAAAGTGCTGGGCAAGAGCGGCCGCGCGGTGGAGCTCGCGACCCAGCGCTAAAGCGTGGCAGTTCGAGGAAGAATCATGCCGCCGCAAATTCGGTTCACCTCTCCCCGCTTGCGGCAGGCTATCGCATATGGTCCGATTGCTTCCGCACGGACGGTGCGCTCCCTCCCCCCGAAAGGGGGAGGGTTGGGGTGGGGGTCAGCCACGGGCACAAATCTCGCGGAGATAGTGAACCCCACCCGGCACCGATCGTGCGCGCGTGCTAACGCATGACGACTGTGCAAGTTTCAGCATGCGCCGATCTCGAACTCAGGACGGCGGCCGCATCACCGTCGCCTTCAGCATGGCTTCCAGCAGCATCTCGGCCGTGGTGCCCGGCGGCGACCGCGCCAGAATATCGGACAGGCGGTTGTCGAGCAGCAGCATGGTGAAGCCGTGCACCAGCGACCAGGCCCGCGCGATCGCGGCGGCCTGGTCGAGCGACAGCGCGTTCTTGGAAATCTCCTCCTGCCGGCTCGCCGCGATCGAGCCGGCAAGCCCCGCAAACGACGCCTCGGCCGCTTCGTGCAGAGAAGGCCGCGAATAATCGAGCCGCTCGGTGCGGAACATCAGGCCGTACATGCCGGGATGCGCTTGGGCATAGGCGACATAGGCCTTGGCGCGCGCCAGCGCCCGCATCGCCGGCGGATCGCCCGCGCCGCAGGACGCCCCCATCGCCGTGTTGAACTTGCGGAAGCCGATCGCGGCCAATTCGCTGACCAGGCCCGTGACATCGCCGAAATGATGGGTGGGCGCGGCATGCGAGACGCCGGCCTCGCGCGCCACCGCACGCAGCGTCAGGCCGGCGAGCCCGTCGCGCTCCAGCACC
>NZ_JAFAVV010000691.1 GCF_019242285.1 Bradyrhizobium sp. | reverse complement strand
TGGTGTCAAGTTCGCGATGATGCTTCGCATCACGCGGGCGATGGTGGCTAGCAAGCCCGGTACACCAGGGAGAGCGCGGAGCAGCCGTTAGACCATCGCGCAGGGAAGGCCGGGTATCCTCGGCTGAGCCTGTGGTTCCTGCCCCGTGCGTTTCCTGCTGCACAGGGGCCATGGGCACCAGCCGGTGCCCGGTCTTCCCTGCGCCCTCTCGCTTCTCAGGAGGGTCTCGTCTTTGCAAAACTCGGGCGCCCAGCGCCGCGGGAACGCGAGGTCCTGGCTGTTTGACACTTACCAAGGCGCGAAGCGCCGTGTCCATCATTGCTCTACGGCGTTGCGCCCAAAATGGTGGGTACGCTCCTGCCTTTGTGTGTCGGGCATCGGAGCGAGATGACGCTCAGCCCACCCTCCCGATCTCATTATGTATCAGGCTCACGCCGCGGCCGACATCCGCCGCCTATCTCGATCGGGGTCGCGTGGCAGCGAGACCCGCACCACGGTGCCGGCGCCAAGCTTCGAACGCAGCTTCATTGTTCCGCCGTGGAGCTGCGTCAGCGAGCGCGCGATCGCAAGCCCGAGCCCCGAGCCGTGATAGGTCTTGGTGAGCTGGCTTTCGACCTGCTCGAACGGGCGGCCGAGCCGCGCCAGCGATTGCGGCGCGATGCCGATGCCGGTGTCGGCGATCACCAGCGAGATGCGGTCCTCCAGCACGCGGCTGCGGACGATCACGCGGCCGCCGTCGGGGGTGAACTTCACCGCGTTCGACAACAGGTTGACGATGATCTGCTTGGTGGCGCGGCGGTCGGCCACCACCGAGATCGCCTTCTCGATGTCGGCGTCGAGCGTCAGGTTCTTGTCCTCGGCGCGGCCCGACACCACGCGCAGCGATTCCGCGAGCGTCCGGGAGAGATCGAGGCTCTCCATGTCGAGCTTCATCCGTCCGGCCTCGATCTTCGACATGTCGAGGATGTCGTTGATCACCTCGAGCAGGTAGTGGCCGCTGGTCAGGATGTCGTGGCAGTATTCGCGATACTTCTCCGAGCCCAGCGCGCCGAACATGCCGCTCTCCATGATCTCGGAGAAGCCGATGATGGCGTTGAGCGGCGTGCGCAGCTCGTGGCTCATATTGGCGAGGAATTTCGACTTGGTCTGGTTGGCTTCTTCGGCGCGCCGCTTCTCCTGGGAGTATTTCTCGGCGAGATCGGCGAGCTCCAGCGCCTGCCGTTCCAGCGCGGCCTGCGAGCGGCGGAGATCGTTGACGGTGGCGCGCAGGCGAAGGTCGTTGTCGACCAGCTTCTGCTCGTGCTCCTTGATGCGGGTGATGTCGGTGCCGACCGAGACATAGCCGCCGTCCTTGGTACGGCGCTCGCTGATGTGCAGCCAGCTGCCGTCGTCGAGCTGCGCCTCGAAAGTGCGTGCGCCCGGGCTGCCTGCCTCCTGCGAGCGGCTGCGCACTTCCGGCATGCGGCCGACCTCGATCACGGTCTCGTAGGAGGTGCCGGGGATCACGGCGGAGTCCGGCAGCTTGTGCAGCCGCTGGAAATGCGAATTGCACAGCACCAGGCGATTGCCGGCGTCCCACAGCACGAACGCCTCGGGGATGGTCTCGATCGCGTCGCGCAGCCGCAGGTCCGCCTCGACCGTCTTCTCCGCGAGGCTCTTCTGTTCGGTGATGTCGACGGCGATGCCGATCAGATGGACGCCGGCGTCGCCCGAGCCCTGGCTGCGCTCGCAGCGCACGCGCAGCCAGATCCAGTGGCCGTCGGTGTGCTGCATGCGGAAAGTCTGGTCGATGTGGTCGATGTCGCCCGCCATCAACTGGTCGGCGATCGCGAACAGGTCGATGTCGTCCGACTTCACCAGCGCGTTGACCTCGCCGAACGTCAAGAGATCGCTGCGGCTGTCGAGGCCGAGCATGGTGAACATCGACTGCGACCAGAAGATCCGGCCGCGCGACAGGTCCCAGTCCCACAGGCCGCAGCGGCCGCGGTTGAGCGCGGTATCGATCCGGCCGCGCACGGCGTCGTTGATCAGGTCGCCCTCGCGGGCGCGGGTCGATTGCCAGTGGAAGGCGAAGCCCAGGATCAGCACGACGAAGCCGGTGGTCGCCGACAGCGTGACCGACAGCGCCGAATCCGAGCCCCACAGCGGCTGGTTTCGCTCCTGGATCACGATGACCTGGCCCGGCAGGGACTTGATCAACTGCGAGGTGGCCAGCGCGCCATAGCCGTTCGGCAGCGTCACGTCGATGACCGCGCCCTGCAGGTTCGGTGCGGCGAGGAGCTGGGCGGAGCTGATGGTGTCGAGCACGCCGTCGGCCTCGCCGAGGCTGGCGTCGAGGGGCATGCGCGCCAGAATGTGATGGTCGCCGCCGATGATGATCACGTGCCGGCCGGCCGCGATCCCCCAGGACGGCAGCATGTCGGCCAATCGGGCCTGCAATCGCTCGATGTTGGTCAGCCGCTCGATCCTGATCGAGGTCAGGCGATCGACGCGCTCGGCGAGCACGTCGGCAAGCGCTGCGAGATCACGCCTGGCGGCGGCGCGCTTCTGCCGGCCCTGGTCCAGCACCTGGACGAAGGCGCCGAGGCAGATGGTGATGAGGAAGGCGATGATCAGGGTGGGCACGGCGCGGCGCAACGCCGGCTCAGCAATCAGCAGCCTGTGGTAGGCTGGCTTTGCGATCGATTGCGCCAGTCCTTTGATCGAATCGGACTGGCCGCACGCGTTCGCCGCATGCGCACGCGCCATGCCTGGGACCCCCACGGAGATTCATCCTGCTCACGCTTCGGAAGAACCCCCACGCTGCTCCCGAATCATCATGATTTGAATCCAGATTTCTCAGGCTGTCGAGAGTCAACGATTCCTTAACGCAAATAATTCTTGTCCAATGGAGAAAAGTGCCAGGGAAATTACGGCAAAGCCGAGTCGGAAACGGAAATTTTCGGCCAAATTCCTAACACGCGCTCAAGCGCGCGGCGGCTCGGCATGACTGATCACGCGCTTCACCGACGGGAAGGCGCGGCGCAGGTTTCGTTCGATCTCGTCGACATTGTCATGGACCCTGAGCACGCTCATCGACGGCGCCGCACGGCAATGGAAATTGACGATCTCGCCGGCATCGGTGTCGCGGACCCGGACATTGTGAACGTCGTGGATCTCGGTCGCGGCCGCAAAGCGCATCAGCGCCGCCCTGATCGTCTCGATGCGCTCGGGCACGGCATCGGCGCCGAACGGCAGCTCCGGCTCCAGCGGCTCGATATGGGTATCGATCTCGAGGTCGGTGCCGAACTCTTCGCTGATATTGCGTTCCAGCCGGCCCGCGATGTCGTGAGCGGCGATCAGCGCCATGCCACCATCGACCTCGAGGTCGATCGAGACCGTGAGCTTGCCGCCGAGATCATGCACGGTGACGTGGTGGACCGCGAGACCGGCATTGCGCGCGATCACCATGATGCGCTCGCGGACGGTTTCGTTGTCGAGCGCGACCGGCAGGGCCGTGAACGTCAGGTCGGCATCGCCAAGCGCGCGCGTGACCGCGGCCTGCGCCCTCTGTTTGACCTCGTCGACGCGATCGATCGGGTAGGTGCGGGGCACCTTGACCGCGGCGTCGACGAAATGCGTGGCGCCCACCATGCGGATGCGCAGGCGGTCGATGTCGACCACGCCGGGAACGCCCGCGATCGCCACGCGCGCCTTCTCGGGCGCGCCTTCGGGCGCGCGGTCGACCAGGGTTTCTACGGTGGAACGCGCGAGCCGCAATCCCAGCGCCGCGATCATGATCGCAACTGCGATCGCGGCGGCGGAATCGCCCCACCCGAATCCCAGTCCCGCGAGCGCGAGCCCGATGATCACGGCGATCGAGCCGAGCACGTCGGACGCGAAATGCAAAGCGTCGGCGGCCAGCGCCTGGCTGTGGGTTCTGCGCGCCGCGCGATGCAGCGCCCGCGCGCGCCAGAAGTTCACGGCGATGTCGATCACCAGGACGACGAAGGGCACCGCCGAGATGACGGGCGGCGCCGTGCCCTCCTGCAGCCGGCTGTAGGATTCGACCAGGATGCCGCCGGCGAGGACGTAGAGCAGGGCAATGACGCCGAGCGCGGAGATGCTTTCCAGCTTGCCGTGGCCGTAATGATGTTCGGCATCTGCCGGGCGGTCGGACACCCGCACGACCATCCAGGTGACGACGGTGGCGATGACGTCGACCGAGCTGTGCAGCGCCTCGGAGACGAGCGCCAGCGAGCCGATCAGGATGCCGACGACGAATTTTGCCACCGCCATGCCGGCGCTGGCGAACACCGAGATGGCCGCGACGCGGGTCTTGCCGCCTGTCTTGCCGCTTGGGACGTGGTCGTTCATGAGCGCCGATGTAGCAGTCCGCCCGGACCCATGAAAGCAGGGATCGGACGATACGCACCGCCGATCGCCGCCGTTGCTAATGCGAACTGTTCCGATCTCGGGCCGCCGACATCAAAGCGTCACGACGATCTTGCCGAGATGCCGGTTGGCTTCCATGTGCTCGAACGCCTTGCCGATGTCGTCGAAGGGGAACACGCGGTCGATCGGCAATTGCAGCTTGCGCGATTCCACCGCGCCCCAGATGTCCTTCCCGACCTCGTCGAAGATCGCGCGGATCTCCTCCATGGTGCGGGTGCGGAAGGTGACGCCGATATACTGGATGCGGCGCGCCGCATGCAGGTCGAAATTGAAATCGGCATGGGTGCCGCCGAGCCGGCCGACATTGACGATGCGGCCCTTGATCTTCGTCGCCGCGAGGTTCTGGCTTGCGACCTTGCCGGAGACCTGGTCGACGATCAGGTCGACGCCTTCGCCGTTGGTCGCCTTCAGCACCTGATCGACCCAGCCCGGGTCGGAGGAGTCGACCGCGAGGTCGGCGCCGTACTCCTTGAGCCGGCCGCGGCGGGTCGCATCGGTCGAGGAGCCGACCACGAGCGACGCGCCCTTCAGCTTGGCGATCTGCATCGCCATCAACCCGACACCGGAACTCGCGCCCTGGATCAGCACGGTCTGGCCCTGCTGCAGGACGCCATTGGTGACGATAGCGTTGTGCATGGTCGAGAGCGCGACGGGGAGGGTAGCGGCGTCCTCGAAGTTCATGTTGGAGGGCGCGCGGAACAGGCGGCCGTGGTCGGCGAGGGTGTATTCGGCAAACGCGGCGCCGCCCGAGCCCATGATCTTGTCGCCGACCTTGACGCCCTTGGCCTCGGGGCCGAGCTCGGCGACCTCGCCGGCCCATTCCATGCCGAGCACGGTGCCGACGCCGCCGGCGGCGCCATGGCGGTGGCCCTTGGTCATGCCGAGATCGGCACGGTTGAGGCCGCAGGCGTGCACCTTCACCAGCACCTGCGTGCCCTTGGGCGCAGGTTTGGAAACATCCGCGATCGTGGCGCCGTTCGCGCCGTAGACATAGGCTTTCATGGAACTATTCCTCTTGTGTTGGCTCTCATGGTGAGGAGGCGCGAAGGCGCCGTCTCGAACCATGAAGCCCCGACCGTGGCCTCATCCTTCGAGACGCTTGCTTTGCAAGCTCCTCAGGACGAGGGAATGGAGTCGCCTCGTAGCGAAGCCGATTTATTCCGCGGCCTCCCGCTGGGCGCCGGACATCATGCCGCCGAGGCGGCTGCGGATGATGGTCTCGGCCTCGTGCACGATGCGGGAGATGAGCTCGGCGCAGGTGGGGATGTCGTGGATCAGGCCCTGCACCTGGCCGGCCGACCAGATGCCTTCGTCGGCATCGCCGGTGGCGTAGACCATCTTGCCGCGCGCGCCCGCCACGAGCTCGCGGATGTCCTCGAACTTCGCGCCCTCCTTCTCCATCGCCACGACCTTGGTGGAAACCGCGTTCCTGGCGACGCGCGAGGTGTTGCGCATGGTGCGGAAGATCAACTCGGTCTCGCGCTCGTCATTGGCGACGATCTTCTCCTTGATCAGTTGATGGATCGGGCTCTCCCTGGTGCACATGAAGCGCGTACCCATGTTGATGCCGTCGGCGCCGAGCGCCAGCGCTGCGGCGAGGCCGCGGCCGTCGCCGAATCCGCCCGAGGCGATCATCGGGATCTTGACCTTGTCGGCGGCAGTCGGGATCAGGATCAGCCCCGGCGTATCGTCCTCGCCGGGATGGCCGGCGCACTCGAATCCGTCGATCGAGATCGCGTCGACTCCCATGCGCTCGGCCGAGAGCGCGTGGCGCACGCTGGTGCATTTGTGCACGACCTTGATGCCGTGTTTCTTGAACTCGTCGACATGCTCCTGCGGCTTGTTGCCGGCGGTCTCGACCACCTTGATGCCGCTCTCGATGATCGCGCGGCGGTATTCGACGTAGGGCGGCGGCTTGATCGCCGGCAGGATGGTCAGGTTGACGCCGAACGGCTTGTCGGTCATGTCGCGACAGCGTGCGATTTCCTTGGTGAGATCCTCCGGCGTCGGCTGCGTCAGCGCGGTGATGAAACCGAGCGCGCCGGCCTTGGCGACGGCTGCGACCAGCTCGGCTCGGCCGACCCATTGCATGCCGCCCTGCACGATCGGGTGCTCGACGCCGACCAGCTCGGTAAACCGCGTTTTCAGTGCCATTGGCTCAGTGTCCCTGCGCTTCCTCAAGGCCGCATGCGCGGCGCTTCTGTCGTTGTTCGACGGACAGGATGCCGTTCCGCCCCGAAAATGTCCACCGACGCCGGGGTCGGACAGGGCAGCACGATCATGCAGAAGCGCAGGCTTCTATTTCCACGGTGCGGACATCTCGTCCGCGACGCGGCGCGTTCAAGCCGCCACCGCCGCGGCCTCGTCGAAGGCGGCGGCGACGTCGCGCATGCTGATGACGCCCGCGAGGCTGAAATTGTCGATCACCGGCAGATGGCGGATGTGATTCACGTTCATGAGGTGACGCACATGCTCCAGCGAATCCGAAGACGAGCAGGCGACCAGCCGCTGCACCGAGATGAGCTGCGAAACCTTCAAGGCGACGCCGGCCGCGCCGTGCTCGGCGATCGCACGCACCACGTCGCGCTCGGTGAACATGCCGGCCGCGGTGTTGCCCTCGGTCCGAACCACGTCCTTCACCACGAGCGCGCTGATGTTGCTGGCCCGCATCAATTGCGCAGCGACGCCGACCGTTTCGTTCATTCGAACCGTGACGACTCGGGCGGTTTTCTTGCGCAGGATGTCTCCGACTTGCATGGCATTCCTCCCTTCGCGATGAGTTGGTCTCGGGGAAGTCTGGTATACATAATGCCAATTGTCAACCAATATGGTGGCGAACCGCCTGCGGCGAGGAACAGAGCCGAGATGCGAGCGCTGGCATCTGTACCTGTCTTGCTTGGCGCAAAAAGAAAGGCGCATCGGAATGCGCCTTCCCGCTTCAGCGGTGACGGAGAATTGTTACTCGGCGGCGAGCTGGCCGCCCACCGTACCCTTGCCCTCCGAGGCGCTCATCGACAGCCGCAGCGGCCGCACCACGAACAACGCCAGCGCCACCACGACGAAGTTCATGATCGCGGCGACGGCAAACACCATATGCCAGTTTCCGGAATAGTCCTTCAGTACATTGGCAAGCGGGACCACGAAGGCCGACAGGCCCTTTGCGGTGTAGAGCAGGCTGGTGTTGGTGGTGGCATATTTCGGGCCGAAGGTGTCGGTACAGGTCGAGGGGAACAGGCTGAAGATCTCACCCCAGGTGAAGAAGATCAGCGCTGCGCAGATCACGAAGGTCCACGGCGTGGTGCCGGCGCTGCCCAACAGCCAATAGGCGAGGCCGCCCGCGGTGAATGCGATCGCCATGGTGTATTCGCGGCCGATCTGGTCCGACACCCAACCGAAGAACGGGCGGGCGCCGCCATTGGCGAGGTTGTCGATGATGCCGGCGACGATCAGCGTGGTCGCCCCGAACAGGATCACGGTCTGTCCTACACCGTAGTCCTTCGCGATCAGCGCGATCTGGGCCGCAACCATCAGGCCGCTCGCCGACACCAGCACGAACATCAGATAGAGAAGCCAGAAGATCGGCGACATCAGCATCTGGCCGGGCGTGCTCGAAGTCTTGGACTGAAGCACCTTGACGGCGGTCGCTGGCGGCGCCTCGCCGGCGAGCGGCGAGCGCAACAGCCAGGCCAGCACGAAGATGACGGCGCCTTGGCCGAGCGCGAACCAGATGAACGTCTGCGCGTAGCCGATCGAGGCGATCATCATCTGGATCGGAATCACGGTGACCGCAGCGCCGGCGCCGAAACCCGCCGCGGTGAGACCGACGGCGAGTCCGCGCCGGTCGGGAAACCATTTCACGGCATTGCCGACGCAGGTCGCGTAGATGCCGCCCGCGCCGATGCCGGATATGATGGCGCCGAGATAGAGCATCTCAAGCGAATTGGCCCATCCGTTGATCAGCCAACCGATCGCCACGAAGATTCCGCCCACAGCCACCATGAGCTTTGGGCCGCGCTGCGGACCGAGCGTGTCGACGATCCATCCTTCCACCGGCGTCAGCCAGGTTTCGAGCGCGACGAAGATACTGAAGGCGACCTGGATGCTGCCGACATCCCAGGAATGCGCTTTCGCCATCGGGTTGACGAAATAGGTCCAGCCATATTGGAGGTTGGCGATCATCGCCATGCAGATCACCCCGATGATGAGCTGCATCCAACGAAAGCTGTTGCTTACCTGACCGGCCTCGGCGGCTCCATTCATGATGTCCTCCCAAAGGGCGCCTTTTGGTGGAGCGCGACCAGCGGTCGCCCCGGCGCTATTATCCAGAAATTCTGGTATAATATATTCCAATAGGCAAGGTCGATTTTGACGCAGGCAACGGACTAACCATGAAAACATTCAAATACCGTCCAACGCGTCGTTTCGGCAATTTGCCTTGATAGCGCGTGGACTCACCGGACAAGAGTACGGCTTGGCGCGACAAAAAATGGCCCCGAAAATCGGGGCCATTATCAGAGGCTTGTCGCGCCGGCTTCCAGGTTTCTCAGACGCAGCTACGCGGGACGTCCCCGTTTCGGATGGTGATTTCGGCGTAAGCCAGCAGCAAACGGTCCAGTTTGACGAACAGGCGGCTGAAAACGCCCGGGGCAGGCAACGGAAGCGCAACAGTTTTGGACATCGGGTTCCCTTCTGAAAGGACAGCAGTGCTGCCGCATCGGTTTCGAGTGACAGCTAGGTATACCAGATGCCAGAGGCAACCACTTTGTTTGCATAGCAGCATTTTTACTATCGCAAGGCAGCATGCCGGTCATTCTGCCATCAGGCCTGACGCCATTCTGTGTGGCAGGCGAACAGGGTTCCGATGCAAGCTCCAGCATCACGTCGAGGAAGGGTCCGTCGGTTGGTGAGGGGCCTCTCCTGATCAAAGACGGGAAAATGAAAGGGCCGCCCGAAGGCGGCCCTTTGATCTGGAGTGTGTTGGCAGGCTACTCCACGGCCTCCTTGCGCGGCGCGGCGAGCGCTCCCGAATCGTGGATTTCCGCGATCTGGTGATCGCTGAAGCCGAGCACGTCGCGCAGGACCTCATCGGTATGCTCGCCGAGCAGGGGCGAACGCGTCACGTCGCTCGGTGAGTCCGACAGCTTGATGGGATTGCCGACGGAAAGATACTTGCCGCGCCTGGGATGATCGACCTCGACCACGGTGCCGGTCGCGCGCAGCGACTGGTCCTCGGCCAGCTCCTTCATCGACAGGATCGGGCCGCAGGGGATGTCGAACTCGTTGAGGATGTCCATGGCCTCGAACTTGGTCTTGGTCATGGTCCACTGCTCGATGCGGGCGAAGATCTCGTTCAGCCGCGGCAAGCGTGCCGCCGGCTTGGCGTAATCGGCATGCGTCTTCCAGCCGGGCTCGCCGATGACGTCGCAGATCTTCTCCCACACCGGCGCCTGCGTGATGAAATAGATGTAGGCGTTGGGATCGGTCTCCCAGCCCTTGCATTTGAGGATGCGCCCGGGCTGGCCGCCGCCGGAATCATTGCCCGCGCGCGGGGTGGCATCGCCGAACGCAATGCCCTCGCCGAACTGGCTGTATTCCTTCAGGGGTCCGTGCGCGAGGCGCTGCTGGTCGCGCAGCTTCACCCGGCAGAGATTGAGCACGCCGTCCTGCATGGCCGCGGTGACGCGCTGGCCGCGGCCGGTCACGGTGCGCTGGAAGAGCGCGGTGACGATGCCGAGCGCGAGATGCAACCCGGTGCCGCTGTCGCCGATCTGCGCGCCGGTCACGAGCGGCACGCCGTCGCGGAAGCCGGTGGTCGAAGCAGCGCCGCCCGTGCATTGGGCGACGTTCTCATAGACCTTGCATTCCTGGTAGGGGCCGGGGCCGAAACCCTTCACCGAGGCGACGATCATCTTCGGGTTGATGCTCTGGATCTTCTCCCAGGGAAAGCCCATGCGGTCGAGCACACCGGGGCCGAAATTCTCCACCAGCACGTCGCAGGACTTGATCAGCGCAGTCAGCACCTCCTTGCCCTTGGCGTTCTTGGTGTCGAGCGTGATCGAACGCTTGTTGTGGTTCAGCATGGTGAAATACAGGCTGTCCACGTTGGGAATGTCCTGGAGTTGGCCGCGCGTGATGTCGCCGACGCCGGGGCGCTCGACCTTGATCACGTCGGCGCCGAACCATGCGAGCAACTGCGTGCAGGTCGGTCCGGACTGGACGTGGGTGAAATCGAGGATGCGAACGCCCGTCAGCGCCTTGGTCATGATATCCTTCTCCTTGAAACTGTTCGATCCTGCGCCTGAATGCGCGCTTCAGTTGGCCTGATTCTTCTTCAACACGCTCTGTGGATTGAGGTTGCCGATGCGGCCGCTTTCCGAGCCCGCCGCCGGGTCGATCACCGCATTGATCAGGGTCGGCTTGCCGGAATCCATCGCGGCATTCACGGCGCGCTTCAATTCGTCCGGCGAGGTGGCATTGACGCCGACACCGCCGAACGCCTCCATCATCCTGTCGTAGCGTGCGCCCTTGACGAACACGGTGGTCGCGGGATCGCCGCCCGTCGAATTCACGTCGGTGCCGCGGTAAATGCCGTCATTGTTGAAGATCACGATGCAGACCGGCAGGCCGTAGCGGCAGATGGTCTCGACTTCCATGCCGGAGAAGCCGAAGGCCGAGTCACCCTCGACCGCGAGCACCGGCTTGCCGGTCTCGACGGCGGCGGCGATCGCCGAGCCCATGCCGATGCCCATCACGCCCCAGGTGCCGACGTCGAGCCGCTTGCGCGGCTGATGCATGTCGATGACGCCGCGCGCCAGATCGAGCGTGTTGGCGCCTTCGTTGACCAGGATCGCGTCGGGACGCTCCTTGATGATGGAGCGCAGCACGCCGAGCGCGCCATGATAGTCCATCGGCGAATTGTTGTTCATCAGCCGGGGCGCCATCTTGGCGACGTTGTCGTCGCGCTTCGACTTGACGCCGCGGGTCCAGTCGGCGGGCGGTGCGGGCCAATCGCCCATCGCCTCGATGAGCGCGCCGACACACGAGCCGATGTCGCCGACCAGGGGAGCGGCGATCGCGACATTGGAGTCCATCTCCTTCGGCTCGATGTCGATCTGGATGAACTTCTTCGGTGCGTCGCCCCAGGTCTTGCCCTTGCCGTGCGAGAGCAGCCAGTTCAAGCGTGCGCCGATCAGCATGACGACGTCGGCATCCTTCAGCACCATCGAGCGCGCCGCGCCGGCGCATTGCGGATGCAGGTCGGGAAGCAGCCCCTTGGCCATGCTCATGGGCAGGAACGGTGCGCCGCTCTTCTCGACGAAATTCCTGATGGCCTCGTCGGCCTGGGCGTAGGCGGCGCCCTTGCCGAGAATGATCAGCGGACGTTTTGCGTTC
>NZ_JAFAVV010000690.1 GCF_019242285.1 Bradyrhizobium sp. | reverse complement strand
TGATGGGCGTCGCTTCGGGCATGCCGGCCGATCCGGAACTGCTGCCGATCCTGTTGAAGCTGAAGGCGCCCGAGGCGCATTGGCAGGTCACCGCGATCGGGCGGGCGGAGATCTGGCCGCTGCACCAGCGCTGCGCCGACCTCGGCGGCCATTTGCGCACAGGGCTCGAGGACACCTTCTATCTCGGCGACGGCACCAAGGTGTCGTCGAACGGGCAATTGGTCGAGGCGCTCGCGGCCTGCGCCCGCCGTGCGGGGCGCGAGATCGCAAGCCCTGCCGAGGCGCGGCAGATTTTTGGGGTGAGGCACTGAGGTTGTCGTTCCGGGGCGCGCGAAGCGCGAGCCCGGAATCCATGACCACCATTGTGAGTATGGATTCCGGCCCTGCGCCTTCGGCGCATCCAGGAATGACGAGAAGTAAGGAGGCATCGCATGGACAATCTCGCAGCCACCGGCGGCGTGCCGGGCCCGGGGCGGATCGGGCGGGTGGCGATCGGCGAACACTGCCGCAACACCTCGGTGGTTTCCAGGTGCCAAAACTGGTCAGGATCGTCGAGGAGATGCCGATGACCGCGACCGGGAAATTGCGCAAGGTCGAGCTGCGCCAGGCTTATGCCGATCATTTCGCGGCCAAGAGCGCGTAGGCGATGGCGGTCATCGAGTCGACGATCGCGTCTTCCAGCGATGCCTTCCGGGCCAACCGGGACGGCATGCTCAAACTGATCGCGCGGATGCGCGAATTGGAAGAGCGCACCCGTGCGGCTTCCGCCGCTGCAAAAGATCGCTTCCACAAGCGCGGCCAGCTGCTGCCGCGCGAGCGCGTGGCGCTGGTGCTCGACCCCGGCGCGCCCTTCATCGAGCTGTCGACCCTCGCCGGCTACCTGTTCGACGTGCCGGACACAGCCAGGAGCGTGCCCGGCGGCGGCGTCATCGCCGGCATCGGATTTGTTGCCGGCATCCGCTGCATGGTCAGTGCCAGCGATGCCGGCATCGATGCCGGCGCGCTGCAACCATTCGGTCTCGACAAGACGCTGCGGGTGCAGGAATTGGCGCTGGAGAACAAGCTGCCTTACGTGCAGCTCGTCGAGAGCGCCGGGGCCAATCTGTTGCGCTATCGGGTCGAGGATTTTGTCCGGGGCGGCAACATCTTTCGCAACCTGGCGCGGCTGTCGGCAGCGGGCCTGCCGGTCGTGACCGTGACGCACGGCTCGTCGACCGCGGGCGGCGCCTACCAGACCGGGCTGTCCGACTACATCGTCATGGTGCGCGGCCGCACCCGCGCGTTCCTCGCCGGGCCGCCGCTGCTGAAGGCCGCGACCGGCGAGATCGCGACCGAGGAGGAGCTCGGCGGCGCCGAGATGCACACCGCGATTTCCGGCCTCGGCGACTACCTCGCCGAGGACGACCGCGACGCGCTCCGCATCGCGCGCGAGATCATGGCGAGCCTGCAATGGGACCGGCCTGGGGCGACCGGCACGCCGCACAAGCCGCCGCGCTATGATCAGGAGGAACTGCTCGGCATCATGCCGATGGACCACAAGCGCCCGGTCGACATGCGGCAGGTGATCGCGCGGATCGTCGACGACTCGGATTTCAGCGAGTTCGGCGTCAACTACGGTCCCGCCACCGTCTGCGGCCATGCCCGCATCGAGGGGCAGGCGCTCGGCATCATCACCAACAACGGCCCGATCGACGTGCCCGGTGCCAACAAGGCGACGCATTTCATCCAGGCCTGCTGCCAGACGCGCACGCCGCTGCTCTATCTCAACAACACCACCGGCTACATCGTCGGCCGCGCCTACGAGGAGGCCGGCATGATCAAGCACGGCTCGAAGATGATCCAGGCGGTGACCAGCGCCACGGTGCCGCAGATCACCATCTATTGCGGCGCCTCGTTCGGCGCCGGCAATTACGGCATGTGCGGCCGCGGCTTTCATCCGCGCTTCTGCTTCTCCTGGCCGAATGCCAAGACCGCCGTGATGGGCGGCGAGCAGGCGGCCGAGACCATGGCGATCGTGACCGAAGCCGCGGCGGCCCGGCGCGGCAGGCCGGTCGAGCGCGAGAAGCTCGCGGCGATGAAGGCCGAGATCGTCGGGGTGTTCGACGGCCAGATGGACGTGTTTGCGACCAGCGCGCGCCTGCTCGACGACGGCGTCATCGATCCGCGCGACACCCGTGCGCTGCTCGCGGAGGTGCTCGCGATCTGCCGCGAGGCCGAAGCGCGCAACCCCCAGCGCATGCAGTTCTCGGTCGCGCGGCCATGAGCTCGCAGGTGAAGCGGCGGTTCTTCAAGATCCTGATCGCCAACCGCGGCGAGATCGCGCGGCGCGTCATGCGCACGGCGCGTCGGCTCGGCTATGGCGTGGTCGCGGTCCATTCGGATGCGGACCGCGACAGCCCGCATGTGCGCGAGGCCGACGCCGCCGTGCGGATCGGCGAGGCGCAGCCGGCGCAGTCCTATTTGAACATCGCGGCAATCATTGCCGCGGCGAAAGCGAGCGGCGCCGACGCCGTGCATCCCGGCTACGGTTTCCTGGCGGAGAACGCGGCCTTCGCACGGGCCTGCCGCGATGCCGGGCTGGTGTTCATCGGGCCGTCGCCGGAGCAGATCGAGGTGATGGGCGACAAGGCCCGCGCCAAGGAGTTCATGCGCAACGCCGGCGTGCCTTGCATCCCCGGCTACCAGGGCGCGGACCAGAGCGAAACGGCGATGCGCCGCGAGGCTGAGCGCATCGGCTATCCCGTGATGATCAAGGCGGTCGCGGGCGGCGGCGGGCGCGGCATGCGGCTCGTCACCGAAGCGGCGGCGTTTGCCGACGCGCTGCGCAGCGCGCGCTCGGAAGCCAAGGCCGCGTTCGGCGACGGCACCGTGATCCTGGAGCGCGCGGTTGCCGATCCGCGCCATGTCGAAATCCAGGTGTTCGGCGATATCCATGGCAACGCAATCCATCTCGGCGAGCGCGACTGCTCGGTGCAGCGCCGGCACCAGAAGCTGATCGAGGAGGCGCCGTCGCCGGCCGTCTCGCCGGAACTGCGGGCCAAGATGGGCGCGGTTTCGGTCGCAGCCATCAAGGAACTGGGCTACGAGGGCGCCGGCACGCTGGAATTCCTGCTCGACGCGCGCGGCGCGTTCTATTTCATGGAG
>NZ_JAFAVV010000501.1 GCF_019242285.1 Bradyrhizobium sp. | reverse complement strand
CCATATTCGTTTGACTTGAACAATGAATTGGCCGCGATGCGGTCAGCCAACGTGCTTGAGTTTCAATTCCCTAGAGAAGGATATGGTCCTAGCATTGCTGCTACCAGATTTGGTGAGAAGATTCTGGATGTAAATTCTGAGAATATCTCGTCATTTGTTCCCACTATTGATTTTTTGGCAGACTGGTTTTCGGCTAGTGATGTGCGGCATCTAGAGAAAGTGGCGACCGCCTATTTTGTCACGGCAAAGAATCCAAAAGTCTCGACCGTAGAGCGCGCCAAGAAGTTACATTCGATTAAGCCTCACATCGATATTCTTGCGGCTGAAGAAGCGCTTAAGATCGTCGATGAGAAGCGAAAGCAGGCCAAGCAGATGCTGGGCTTTGGTTGAGCTATCGGCCGGCTAGTTTAGCATTCGACACTATCTGACTTGTCCAATGCAGTTGGGGTGGTGGCGACGGCGAGGTCATGCTGGTGATGATGCTCGACCTCGAGACCGAGGTGGAGATGCGGCTGCCCGGCCGCTTCAAGGTGTCGCCGCAGATCGCGGGCGCCTTGAAGGCGGTGTCGGGCGTGGTCGACGTGCAGACGCTGTAGGCCGTCCCGATGCGCGGTTCGCGCGCATCGCCGCCCTGGTTCGCCGCCGCCGCCGCATTGCAACCGGGCGACAATTTTGCTTATTACGCGCTGTCGGCGAATGACGCCGGGTGCGATGCGTCCGGCGCCGGCTCGGCCGGCCGGTGGGGGACGCGTGACTGTTTGGTTTGCCGGCGCGATGCGCGGGCTTGCATGGATGCTGATCATCATCGTGGCGGCGGGGGCCCCGGCCGGGGCGGCCCCGGAGCGGACGGCGTCGGCTGAATCGATCTACGCCCAGGCGCCTCCACGCCTCCTGCAGATCCGCACTTTGGTTGCCGGCGCCGGACGGCAGGCCTCGATCGGTTCCGGTTTCCTGGTCTCTGCCGACGGGCTCGCGATCACCAACTACCACGTGGTGTCGCAGTTCGCGCTCGAGCCGCAGAACTACCGGCTCGAATATGCGGCTGCCGACGGCAGCCGCGGCGAGGCCAGCCTGCTCGCGGTCGATCTCGCCAACGACCTCGCGGTCGTCCGCATCGACAAGCACGATGCGCCGTTCTTCTCCTTCAACGCGGCGGCGATCGAGGGCGGCCTGCCCAAGGGCGAGCGGCTGTATTCCATGGGCAATCCGCTCGACCTCGGCTTCTCCATCAGCGAAGGCACCTATAACGGCCCGGTCGAGCACAGCTACAACGAACGCATTCATTTCACCGGCGCGCTCAATCCGGGCATGAGCGGCGGGCCGACGGTCACCGCCGACGACCTCGTCGTCGGCGTCAATGTCTCGACACAGCGGGGCGGCCAGCTTGTCAGCTTCCTGGTGCCGGCGCGCTTCGCCGCGGCGCTGCTCCAGCGCGTGCATGATCAGGCCTCGCCGCCGGACCTGCGCGCGGAGGTCGCCCGCCAGCTCGTCGCGTGGCGCGGCGCGCTCTACCGCTCGTTCGAGCAGGAAGGTTTCCGCGCTTCCGCGCTCGGGCCCTACCGCGCGCCCGAGGCCAAGCCGGGCTGGTTCACCTGCTGGGGCCAGACCAATGCCGGCGATACGCCGAAACCCCGCGCCAGCATCGATTCGACCAATTGCTCGAGCGACACCAGCCTGTTCGTGGCGAGCGATCTCAATATCGGCGCCATTCAGATCAACCACTCCCATGTCCGAACCGTCGACCTCAACCAGTTCCAGCTGGCGGCCGTGCTGACGCGGCTGAGCCAGCCGCGTCTCGCGGTGGGTGGCCCGTACCGCAAATGGTACACGCCGGAACGCTGCCACGAGGATTTCGTCAGCGCCGCGCCGCCGGACGGGCGGCCGCCGCTGCGGGTGATCTGGTGCGCGCGCGCCTATCGCGAATTCGACGGGCTCTACGACGTGGCGCTGACCGCCGTCACCCAGGATGACGGCAGCGAGGCGCTGGTCTCGCGGTTCAACCTGCAGGCGGTAGGCTATGACGATGCGATGGCGCTCGGCAGGCACTTCCTCGAAGCGTTGCAGGTCGTCAGATGATCTGGATCGAGATTCTCTCGCGCCATCGTGACGTCACGGCGCGCTTCCGCATCGTCGATGCCGAAGCCAGCATCGGCCGCGGCTATGACAACGACGTCATCGTCGACGATCCCTATGTCGCCGCGCGCCATGTCCGCGTGTTCCGCGACGAGGGCGGACAATGGATCGCGGAGGATACCGGCAGCGCCAACGGCATGTTCCTCGACGGCGGACGGGCCCGATTGGCACGGATCGTGGTCGACGGCCGACAGCCGATCCGCATCGGGCAGACGCTGCTGCGGATCAGGGAGGCCGGCCATGCCGTCGATCCCGAGCGCCTGGCGCGCCCGCAATGGCAGGTTTTCCCGGCGCTGCTCGCCGCCGTGCTGATGCTCGGGATTCTCGGCGTCGCCGCGGTCTCGCTATGGCTCGGCCAGACCGACGAGGTGCGCGCGTCGACCTATCTCACGCCGTTGCTTGGCATCAGCAGCCTGCTGCTGATCTGGGTCGGCAGCTGGACGCTGCTGTCGCGCATCTTTTCGGGGCGCTCGCGGTTTCTCGACAACCTCCTGATCGCACTTGTCGGGCTGCTCGCCTTCTCCCTCTATGGCGTGCTCGCGCAATATGCGGCCTACGCCTGGACCTGGCAGGCGCCGGTCACCTATTTCTATGTCTTCGCCTGGGTGCTGCTTGCCGCCGCGGGCTTCCTGCATCTGCGGACGGTCGGTCGGAGCCGGCTGTGGCTCAAGGGCGGCGTGGTGACGGTCCTGCTGGCCGCCGCGATCGTGGTGCAGATGCTGCAGCGCTCGGAGGCGTTTTCGCTCTCGGGCCGCGAGAACACCGCGCGCTTGCTGCTGCCGCCGGCGTTCCGCGCCGTTCCATTGCAGGATGAAACGGCGTTCTTTGGCGAAATCGCCAGGCTGCGGGCCAAGCTCGACGCCGACCGCAGCAAGGCGCGGCCAGGCCCTGCCGGGGGTTGAGGCCCCGCCGGGGGTTGAGCGCCCCCACCGGGGATTGAACGCCGCAGGCACCTGGATCACAATCCGGGGCGTCATGACTGGCAGCAGCGCCAATTGCTGCCTTATTGGCAACCTAGTTCGTTCAAGCTGCGTTCATCCGGCAATTTGCTGAATGAACCACTTTGTCGTTTTCAACAGAGCGTCCAGCCATGCGACCGGCCAAGATCCTTTCCGTTGTTCCACTTTGCCTGCTGCTGATCGCCGCAGGCCTGGCGCTCGCGGGCTCCGCCGTGGCGCAGCAGGCGGCGGACGACCAGCAGGCATCCCCGCCGCAACCCGGACAGGAGAGGCGCATCGCGCTCGTGGTCGGCAACGGCGCCTACCCCAAGAGCGCGCTGGCGACCGCCGCCAACGACGCCGGCCTGATCGCGCAGACCCTGCAGGCGGCCGGCTTCGACGTGGTCGGCGCGCGCGATCTCGACGGCGACACGCTGCGTAAGAGTTTCCGCGATTTCGTTCAGAAGGCGGAGGCCGCGCCGTCCGACACCGTGGCGTTCGTCTATTTCGCCGGCTACGGCATCCAGCTTGCGGGCGAGAACTATTTCATTCCGGTCGATGCCAACATCAATCGCGACACCGACATCCCGATCGAGGGCATGCGGATCAGCGACTACACCCGCCAATTGGCGACGATCGGCCTCAAGGCCGAGGTGGTGGTGCTGGACGCCGGCCGGCAGCAGCCCTTCGTCGAGGGCGGCCTGCCGATCGCGGGCGGGCTCTCGATCGTCGAGCCCGACAACAACATGCTGGTCGCCTTCAATGCCGCACCCGGCACGGTCGCGCCGGCGGAGCAGGGGCCGTACGGCATCTACGCGCAGTCGCTGGCCGAGATGATCCGCACCGGCGGCCTGTCGCTGCCGGAGCTGTTCGACCGCGTCCGCCTGCGCGTCAGCGACGCGACCAAGGGTGCGCAGGTGCCGTGGGACGCGCAGAAGATCACGTCGCAATTCACCTTCTTCGACCGCGCGCCGGACGCGCCGCCGACGCAAGGGTCGCCCGACCAGGTCGCGGCGCTGCGCGACAGGCCGATCCGCGAACTCGGCGCCGAGGAGGCCTTCACCGCGGCGCTGTCGCGCGACACGCTCGAAGCCTATGACGCGTTCATCGCCGCTTATCCGAACGATCCGCAGGCCAAGCGGGCGCGGGCGATCGCCGCCGCGCGGCGCGAGGAGATCACCTGGCGCCGCACCTTCCGCGCCGATACGCCGGAGGCCTACTGGTCGTATCTGCGGCGCTATCCGCGCGGGCCGCATGCCGCCGACGCGCGCCGACGTCTCGCGATCCTGACCGCGCCGCTCGAGCCGCCGCCGTCCTTTGCGATGATCGACTACGACGTGCCGCCGCCGCCGCCCGACGAGATCGCCTATGTCGACCGGCCGGTGCTGATGTTCGACGATCCCGATTTCGGCTTCGCGCCGCCGCCCCCGCCGCCGCTGTTCTATCTGCCGCCGCCGCCACTGGATTTCGTCGATCTCGAGCCGCCTTATGTCGGGGTCGGGTTCTACGTGCTGCCGCAGCCGCGCTTCGTGCCGATCCCGGCCTTCGTCCGGCCGCCGCCGCGGATTGCGCCGCCGCCGAACAACGTCATCTTCAACAACATCCACAACACCACCGTGATCAACACGGTGATCAATCAGCCACCGCCGCCCTCTGGAGCGCCGCCCGGCGGCGCCCAGCGGCCCGTCACGCCCGGTCTGCCGCCGGCCGTGCAGCAGCGTGCCACCCTGATCCAGCAGGGCCGGGTGCCGCCGCCACCGAACCTGCAGAACAACCCGACGCTCCGGCCCGGAGCTGTTCCAGCCAACATCGCGCCCAATGCGGTGGCTCCGAGTCCCGGACTGCACGGCACCGCGCCGCATGGAACGACATTGCCCCAAGGCAACGCGCTGCCGGTGCCCGGCGCCCACGGCGCGCCGCCACCGCCTGCGCCCGGCGCCAATGCGCCGGCGATCACCAATCCCAATGCGCGGCTGACGCCGCAGTCGCCTGCATCGGGGTCCGCGACGCCGCCCAACATGCATGAGCGGATCAACCCGGCTGCGCCGGGCACGAGGCCGCCGATCGCTGCCGCGCCGCCAAATCCGAGGCTCGAGGAGCACGGGCCGCACGGCCATACGCCTCCACCGTCGGTGTCGGCTCCGGTCCGGCCCGAGATCAGGGCGAACCGGCCGCCACCCCCGCCGCCGGTCGCACGTCCCGCGCCACCGGTCGCCCGCACCGCCCCGCCACCGGTGGTGCGCGCCCCGCCGCCCGTGGCACGCGCCGCGCCGCCGCCGATGGCGCGACCGGCACCGCCTCCCATGGTCCGCGCCGCACCACCGCCGATGGCGAGAGCCGCGCCTCCGCCGCGACCGGCCGCGCCGCCTCCGGCGGCAGCCAAGAGGTGCCCGCCGAACGTGCCGCGCTGCTGACGAACCGGCCCGTCCGCCTGCCCCTCGCCGGGCGCAGCATGCCGTGTCTGCAACCGCGAGGCCGTTGCGAGTCGATTTGGCCCGTGATTGAGGTCCCAGCGGCCCGGTGACGACCCCGGGGCCGTCCGCGGCCCAAGCGCCCCTGAATCCGGCCTTATTTCCTTGCGCCCGGGCGAAAAACCGCTATATAGCGCGCCATCTCACACGGAAACATGGCTGAAAAGGCCGTCCGGTGGCAACCGGGCCGCAAGGCGCGTTTGCTCACACGTTTCCGGAGGAACCAACCGGAGAACCCTAGACCATGGCGCTACCCGATTTCACCATGCGTCAGCTGCTCGAGGCTGGCGTGCATTTCGGCCACCAATCGCACCGCTGGAATCCGAAGATGGCGGACTACATCTTCGGCACCCGCAACAACATCCACATCATCGATCTGGCCCAGACCGTGCCGATGCTGCATCGCGCATTGCAGGCGGTCAGCGACACCGTGGCCAAGGGCGGCCGCATCCTGTTCGTCGGCACCAAGCGCCAGGCGCAGGACGGCGTCGCCGACGCCGCCAAGCGCTGCGCGCAGTATTTCGTCAATTCGCGCTGGCTCGGCGGCACGCTGACCAATTGGAAGACCGTGTCGGCCTCGATCAAGCGGCTGCGCCAGCTCGACGAGATGCTGGGCTCGGGCGAGGGCGCGCAATACACCAAGAAGGAGCGGCTGACCCTGCAGCGCGAGCGCGACAAGCTCGACCGCTCGCTCGGCGGCATCAAGGACATGGGCGGCCTGCCCGACATGATCTTCGTGATCGACACCAACAAGGAAGACATCGCGATCGCCGAGGCGCGGCGGCTGAACATTCCGGTCGCAGCCATCGTCGACACCAATTCCGATCCAAAGGGCATCACCTATGTGGTGCCGGGCAATGACGACGCCGGCCGTGCAATCTCGCTCTATTGCGAGCTTGTCGCGCGCGCGGCGATCGACGGCATCTCGCGCGCGCAGGGCGATGCCGGCATCGACATCGGCGCCGCCCCGCAGCCGCTCGCCGAGGAGATACCGACTGCGCCGCAGGTCGCCGGTGGCTTCCAGGGCCTGCCCGGTCCGCGCGGCACCCCGGACGATCTCAAGAAGCTCACGGGCGTGTCGGGAACCATCGAAAAGAAGATGAACGACCTCGGCATCTTCCATTACTGGCAGATTGCGGAGCTCAACCACGATACCGCGCACCAGATCGGCGAAGAGGTCGGCCTTCCGAGCCGCGCCGATGCCTGGGTGGCCCAGGCCAAGGCGCTCACCGCGGAAGCGGAATAACGAAAGCGTATTGGCCGGCCGGTCACCTCGGCTAATACTGTCATCCAATGGGAATACCTGATGGTTGGGGGCGGCGGGGCATGGGCCCGCGCCGCCTTCGGCGTAAACAGGCAGAAGGACGCCAACAATGGCTACGATCACCGCTAGCATGGTTAAGGATCTGCGCGAGTCGACCGGCGCGGGCATGATGGATTGCAAGGCCGCGCTGACCGAATCGGACGGCGACATGCAGGCGGCCCAGGACTGGCTGCGCAAAAAGGGTCTGTCGAAGGCCGCCAAGAAGGCCGGCCGCGTCGCCGCCGACGGCCTGATCGGCGCCCTGACGTCGGGCGCCAAGGGCGTGGTCGTCGAGGTCAATTCCGAGACCGACTTCGTCGCGCGCAACGAGCAGTTCCAGGGCCTCGTCAAGATGATCGCGCAGGTCGCGCTCGACGTCGGCGCCGAGGTCGAGAAGATCAAGGCCGCCAAGGTCGGCAGCGTTACCGTCGAGACCGCCATCGCCGACGCGATCGCCACCATCGGCGAGAACATGACGCTGCGCCGCGCCGCCCTGCTCGAGGTCGGCAGGGGCGTGGTGTCGAGCTACGTCCACAATGCCGTCATCGAAGGCGCCGGCAAGATGGGCGTGATCGTGGCGCTGGAATCGACCGGCAAGACCGACGAACTGTCCCATCTCGGCCGTCAGCTCGCGATGCACGTCGCCGCCGCCAATCCGCTGGCGCTCGATCCGTCCGGCCTCGATCCCGAGCTGGTGCGGCGTGAGAAGGACGTGCTCGCCGACAAGTACCGTCAACAGGGCAAGCCCGAGAACGTGATCGAGAAGATCGTCGAGTCCGGGCTGAAGACCTACTACAAGGAAGTCTGCCTGCTGGAGCAGGCGTTCATTCACGACAGCGGCAAGTCGGTCGCCCAGGCGCTGAAGGGGGCCGAGGGCAGGGTCGGGGCGCCGGTGAAGATCGCGGGCTTCGTGCGCTACGCACTCGGTGAGGGCATCGACAAGCAGGAAAGCGATTTCGCTGCCGAGGTTGCCGCAGCGAGCGGCAAGAAGTAATCGCGGACGCGTACGCCCCGGTCGCTGCCACGTTGGGCGGCGCGGGACAGAAAGCAAACCCTGGATGGCTGAGCCGGTCTATCGTCGCGTGGTGGTGAAGCTGTCCGGCGAGTATCTCGCCGGCAGCCAGTCCTTCGGCATCGACCAGCCGACCGTCGACCGGATCGCGTCCGATCTGATCGCAGCGCGGGCGCTCGGCACCGAGATCGCGGTCGTGGTGGGTGGCGGCAACATGGTCCGCGGCGTCGAGGTTTCGGCCCGCGGCGTCTCGCGCCCCGTCGGCGACGCCATGGGCATGCTCGCCACGGTGATGAATTGCCTGGCCCTGGAAGCCGCCATCGAGCGCAAGGGCACCCCGGCGCGTGCGCTCTCGGCCTTCGTGATGCCCGAAATCTGCGAGCTGTTTACGCGTGCTGCAGCGCACAAATGCCTGGCCGAGGGCCGGATCGTGCTGCTCGGCGGCGGTACGGGCAATCCGTTCTTCACGACGGACACCACGGCAGTGCTGCGGGCGGCCGAAATCGATGCGCAGGCGGTGCTCAAGGCCACCAATGTCGACGGCGTCTACAGCGCCGATCCCAAGAAGGATCCCTCCGCCAAACGGTTCGAGCGGCTGACCCATGCGCAGGCCATCCAGGGCGGCTACAAGGTGATGGACGCGACCGCATTCGCGCTTGCCCGCGACACGTCGCTGCCTATCATCGTGTTCTCGATCGCCGAGCCCGGTTCGATCGGCTCGATCCTGAGCGGCACCGGCCACGGCACCATCGTCGCCGGCTGATCCGACCGAGACGCCGGTCAGGGCTTGCTGACGGCGAAGACGAGAAGTTCGCAGAAGGGAGAGCGTTATGTCCACGGGCAAGTTCGACATCAACGAATTGAAGCGCCGCATGCACGGCGCGACCCAGGCGCTCAAGCATGAACTGGGCGGCTTGCGCACCGGCCGCGCCTCGGCCTCGATGCTGGAGCCGGTGCAGGTCGATGCCTATGGCAGCCACATGCCGCTGAACCAGCTCGCCACCATCAGCGTGCCGGAGCCGCGCCTGATTTCCGTGCAGGTCTGGGACAAGTCGATGGTGAAGGCGGTCGAGAAGGCGATCGTCGATTCCAATCTCGGCCTGTCGCCGGCGACCGAAGGGCAGGTCCTGCGCCTTCGGATTCCCGAGCTCAACGAGGAGCGGCGCAAGGAGCTGGTCAAGGTCGCGCACAAATATGCGGAAGCCGCGCGGGTCGCGGTCCGTCACGTCCGCCGCGACGGCCTCGACGTCGTCAAGAAGCTCGAGAAGAACCACGAGATTTCCGAGGATGATCAGGAGCGCCTCGCCACCGACGTGCAGAAGGCGACCGACGGCGTGATCTCGGAGATCGACCAGATGCTGGCGGCCAAGGAAAAAGAGATCCTCACGGTTTAGTCGGAGGTCCGGCCGATGCCCGACGCCGCCCAGCCCGCAGCGGACGAGAAGGTTCGCTCCGAAAGCCCGTTGCACGTCGCCATCATCATGGACGGCAACGGCCGGTGGGCGGCGGCCCGCGGCCTGCCGCGCGCGGAAGGGCACCGCCGCGGCGTCGAGGCGCTGCGCCGCGTGGTGCGGGCCGCGAACGAACTCGGCATTCTTCATTTGACGATCTTCTCCTTCAGCTCGGAGAACTGGTCGCGTCCCGCAAGCGAGATCGGCGACCTGTTCGGCCTCCTGCGGCGCTTCATCCGCAACGATCTCGCGACCCTGCATCGCGACGGCGTGAGGGTGCGGGTGATCGGCGAGCGCGAAGGGCTCGAGCCGGACATCTGCGCGTTGCTGGGCGAGGCCGAGGAGCTGACGCGCGCCAACACGCGGCTCAATCTCGTGGTCGCCTTCAACTACGGCTCGCGGCAGGAGATCGCGCGCGCGGCGCAACGCCTGGCGCGCGAGGCCGCGCAGGGCCAGCGCGATCCGGCCTCGATCGACGCCGACACGCTCGGACGATATCTCGACGCGCCCGACATTCCGGATCCCGATTTGATCATCCGCACGTCGGGCGAGCAGCGGCTGTCGAATTTCCTGATGTGGCAGGCGGCCTACAGCGAACTCGTATTCGTGCCGATGCACTGGCCGGATTTCGACAAGGCGGCGCTGGAAAGCGCGATCGCCGAATATTCGACACGCGAGCGCCGGTTCGGCGGGCTCGTCGCGAAAACCGGATCGTGACCGCTGAGAAAGCCGCGCCGGTCGCGGCTCGACCCGGTCAGAGCAATCTCGTCACGCGCGTCGCGTCGGCCATCGTGCTCGTTCCGCTCGCCATCGCCGCCGCTTATGCCGGCGGCTGGTATTGGGCAGCACTCGTGAC
>NZ_JAFAVV010000462.1 GCF_019242285.1 Bradyrhizobium sp. | reverse complement strand
GCGGGGAGCGGAAACGGAACGATGGCGCATGCCCCAAGTCACCGCGCCGCTCCTCGACTCTACCTAAGCTTCGCCGAAGCTCGAAGAGCGAAGGCGAAGCGTGCCCACCATCTGGAGCAATGGCGTCGACAGAATGGTGGGCACCGGGCTCCGCGCCATGCGTTGCATCGTCGCGTGCGCGCCTTTGCCCACCCTCCGAGTCTTCCTGCAATCAATCAGCCCTTCACCGCATATGCCAGCAGGAACATCCGCACCGCGCTGTCGATTACGGTCTTGATGCGTTCCGGCGAAGGGGCGGGGGCGGCCTGGAAGATGAACGGCAGGAACAGCGAGGCCTGGCACATCAGCATGAACTGCGAGGCCGCGAGCTGGCAGTCGTCCATGATAAGCTCGCCCATCGCCACATGCGCTTCGAGATAGGCGGCAAGCCGTCCGATCGTCTTCTCCAGCACGCGCTCGTAGTAGCGGCGGCCGACATCGGGCATGCGCTCGGCGATCGCCATCACGGTGCGGATCGCCGAGCCGCCGCCGGGGCGGCAGATCATCGCGATATAGGCGTCGCCGAATTCGGCGAGCGCGGTCGGCACGTCGCGCGCGGGATCGAAATTGAAGGCGATCTCGCCCTGCTGCAGGCTCTCCTCCTCGACGATGGCTTCGAACAGGCGGCACTTGTCGGCGAAGTAGACGTAAAGCGTCCCCTTGGAGACGCCGGCAGCGCGGGCGATCTCGCCCATGCTCGCCCCGTCGAAGCCCAGATCCATGAATACCTTGCGGGCGCCCTCCAGGATCTGGCGTCGCTTCGACGAGTCCTCGTCGCTGACGAGTCGGAGGGATTGACGATCGGATGCAACCATTGGTTTAGATTCCGGGCAAAGTTTTCACGGACGGTAAGGTGACGACAGGTATAGGGCTTCTAACATCCCCACGCTGGATGTATATTGACCGAACGGTTCGGTCAATGCTAATCCGACGGTGCGAGGCGACCGAGCTGGTTTGGCTTTGGGTGCATTGCGACAGAATCAGGTGAGGAGGCCTTGATGGCCGCAGCAAGAGACCAGGCCGCTCGGATCGTCCGTGCCGAGCCGGAAGAGGCCGGGCCCAACGAAACCGCAGCCCTTGGCGAACAGCTCCGCAGCCATGTGGCCGAGGAGGCGAGGCGTGGGCCGGCCCAGACGCCGGCAGTCGACAAGCCGGCATCTCCTCAGGCTTCGGCGCCGACCGCCAGGCCCAAATCGGCCAAACGCAAATTCGTGCTGATGGGCGTGGGCCTGCTGCTGGCGCTCGCCGCCGCGGGCTACGGCACCTATTACGTCATGATCGGGCGCTTCTTCGTCTCGACCGACGACGCCTATGTCCGCGCCAACAACACCATGCTGGGCGCGCGGGTCGCCGGCCACGTCGCGGCGATCGTTCCCGGCGACAACGCGCTGGTGCGCAAGGGCGAGGTGATCCTGCGAATCGACGACGGCGACTATCGGATCGCGGTCGACGCGGCGCGCACCAGGATCAAGACGCAGCAGGCGACGATCGAGCGCATCGGCCGCCAGGTCACCGCGCAGCAGAGCGCGGTCGAGCAGGCCGAGGCGAATCTCGTCTCCGCACAGGCCGGCCTGAAGCGCGCCGACCTCGACTATGATCGCCAGCAGTCGCTGAACACCAAGGGATTTGCATCGCACGCAACCTTCGAGCAGTCCGAGGCTGCGCGCGACCAGGGCGCGGCCGGCGTCAAGGCGGCGCAGGCCGCCTATGACAACGCCCGCGACAATGTCGAGGTGACCAAGGCGCAGCAGGCCGAAGCGGAGGCCCAGCTTGCGGAATTGAAGACCACGCTCGCCAAGGCCGAGCGCGATCTCGATTTCACCAATGTGCGCGCGCCGGTCGACGGCACCTTCTCCAACCGCCTGGTCAACGCCGGCGACTACGTCAATGTCGGCCAGCGGCTCGGCAACGTCGTGCCGCTCGACGAGGTGTTCATCGACGCCAACTTCAAGGAGACGCAGCTCAACCGCATCCGTCCCGGCCAGCCGGTGACGATCTCGGTCGACGCCTACGGCCATCGCAAGTTTGCCGGCACGGTGCAGAGCATCTCGCCCGCGGCGGGCTCGGTGTTCACGCTGCTGCCGCCGGACAACGCCACCGGCAATTTCACCAAGATCGTGCAGCGATTGCCGGTGCGCATCCGCGTCCCGAAGGATGTCGCGCGCGAAAATCTCCTGCGCGCCGGCATGTCGGTCTACGCCACCGTGGATACCACAAGCGGTGCCGACGACGCCGACGCCACCACCGATCTCGACTCGCCGATGATGATCCATCCGCAGTGAGGGGCGGGGAGACTGAGCAGTAACACCAGGCAAGAGTGAAACAGACTGCAGCGGCATCGGAAGTGAGCTCCCCTCCCCCTTGCGGGGAGGGGTTGGGGAAGGGGGTAGCCACGAACACCGCCGTTGCGGCTACCCCCCTCCCCAACCCTCCCCCGCAAGGGGGGAGGGAGCGCACCCCGACCGCCGCGCCAGCGCCTCCCAAAAGCTGAATCAACCATGGCCGACGCTACCACCGCCACTCCCGAGCTGATCGCCCCCACGGCCGCCTCCGAGCGCATCGCGCCGAAGCGGCTGGTCGCGTTCCTGATCATGGTGTTCGGGATGTTCATGTCGATCCTGGACATCCAGATCGTCTCGGCCTCGCTCACCGATATCCAGGCCGGGCTGTCGGCGAGCTCGACCGAGGTGTCCTGGGTCCAGACCGCCTATCTGATCGCCGAGGTGATCGCGATTCCCTTGTCGGGGTTCCTGTCACGCGCGCTCGGCACGCGGCTGTTGTTTGCGATCTCGGCCTTCGGCTTCACGGTGTCGAGCCTGCTCTGCGGTTTCGCCTCCTCCAGCGCGGAGATGATCCTGTGGCGCGCGATCCAGGGCTTTCTCGGCGCCGGCATGATCCCGACCGTGTTCGCCTCGGCCTACACCGTGTTCCCGCGCTCGAAATTCTACATCGTCGGCCCGATCATCGGGCTGGTCGCGACGCTGGCGCCGACCGTGGGTCCGACGGTCGGCGGCTACATTACCGATGCGATGTCGTGGCACTGGCTGTTCTTCATCAACGTCGTGCCCGGAATCATCATCACCGTCGGCGTGCTGGTGCTGGTCGATTTCGATACGCCGAACTTCGCGCTGCTCGACCGCTTCGACTGGTGGGGCCTGATCTTCATGGCGGGCTTTCTCGGCGCGCTGGAATATGTGCTGGAGGAAGGCCCGCAATATGAATGGCTGCAGGACACCTCGGTCGCGATCTGCGCCGCGATCAGCTTCACCTCCGCGGTGGCCTTCTTCATCCGTGTCTTCACCGCGGACGAGCCGATCGTCGACCTGCGCGCCTTCACCGACCGCAATTTCGCGGTCGGCTGCGTCCTGCAGTTCTGCATCGGCATCGGCCTCTACGGGTTGACCTACATCTATCCGCGCTATCTCGCCGAGGTGCGCGGCTACAGCGCGCTGATGATCGGCGACACCATGTTCGTCTCCGGCATCACCATGTTCCTGATGGCGCCGGTGGTCGGTCGGTTGATGCTGCGCTACGACATGCGCGCCATCATCGCGGTCGGCCTGATCATCTTCGGCATCGGCTCCTACCAGATGACCTGGATCACCCGCGACTATGATTTCTACGAGCTGCTGGTGCCGCAGATCCTGCGCGGCATCGGCATGATGTTCGCAATGGTGCCGACCAACAATGTCGCGCTCGGCACGCTGCCGCCGGACCGCCTCAAGAACGCCTCCGGCCTGTTCAACCTGATGCGCAATCTCGGCGGCGCGCTCGGGCTCGCGCTGATCAACGAGGCGCTGAACGACCGCACCGACCTGCACATCTCACGCCTGCAGGACCGCGTCACCTGGGCCAATCAGACCGCGGTCGAGACGCTCAACACGCTGACCCAGCGCGCGCGGGGCATGGGCGATGCGGCGCTGATGGCGATGAAGCAATTGTCGCAGATCGTGCACCGCCAGGCGGTGGTGATGAGCTATGGCGATGCCTTCTTCCTGCTGACGCTGTTCTATCTCGGCCTGAGCGTGCTGGTCATGTTCCTGAACAAGCCGAATATGGCTGCGGCCGGAGGCGATGCGCATTAGCGCGCGCGGGCGCGGGCTGTTGCAAATCGGCGGCGACACAGCTATAAGCGCTAGATTGTCGCTCGAACCGGGAGGATTTGCATGATTTCCGCATATTCGCAGATCGCACGCCCGCGTCCGATGCTTTCGCTGGATGCCGTAACCGTCGCCTGCTCCCGCTAGAAGCAGCCTTCGCCAGCACCGATCGGGTCGTTTGCCCCGATCTCCAACGCTTCCCATAAGTCCCTGATTTCAAACGGCGCCTGCGCGCGGCCCTTGCCCGTCATGCGCCCCTATTGGAGCCGGCGCGTGCGCGAGCACGGCCGGATTGTGCCATGAGCGACCAAGCGAAGAAGTCGAGAGCGGCCATCCGCATCGTGATGCCGTTCGTATTCCACCACTGGCTCGAGCAGCCCATCCTGACGCTCACCATCGCCTTCGGCCTGGTGGGCGCAACCGTGGCGGACCTGTTCATGCCGATCTTCTCCGGCCATCTGGTTGACGCCCTGACGCACGGCTCGGCCGATCCGGACGCGCGCCATGCGGCGCTTGTTGCGTTCAGCGGCATCGTGGCGCTGGGCTTCTCCTCGATCGTGCTGCGGCAGATCGGCTTGCAGGCGATCGTGCCGTTCACGCTGCGGATCATGTCGGACGTCGCCCGTGACGCCTTCATGCGGGTGCAGCGGTTCTCGACCGACTGGCACGCCAACTCCTTCGCCGGCTCGACCGTGCGCAAGATCACGCGCGGCATGTGGGCGCTCGACCTCTACAACGACACCATCCTGCTGGCGCTGCTGCCCTCGCTGGTCGTGCTGTTCGGCTCGATGGTGCTGCTGGGGCTGCACTGGTCGGTGCTGGGGCTGGTGATCCTGGTGGGTGCTGCGATCTACATCACGATGACGGTGACGCTGTCGATCCGCTACATCGCACCGGCGGCGCGGATTTCCAACGCCTGGGACACCAAGGTCGGCGGTACGCTGGCCGACGCCTTGACCTGCAATGCGGTGGTGAAATCGTTCGGAGCGGAGGCGCGCGAGGACGCGCGGCTGATGCGCGTCATCGGTCGCTGGCGCAAGCGGGTGAAGCGGAGCTGGCTGCGCTACAACACGATCAACGCCGTACAGCTCGCGGCGCTGCTCTGCCTGCGCGCCTCGGTGATCGGCGGCTCGCTGCTCTTGTGGATGGCCGGCCGCGCCTCGCCGGGCGACGTGACCTATGTGCTGACGAGCTACTACATCATCCACGCCTACCTGCGGGATGTCGGCATGCATATCAACAACCTGCAGCGCTCGGTGAACGACATGGAGGAGCTGGTCCAGATCCACGGCGAGCCGATCGGCATTGCCGACGCATCCGACGCGAAGCCGATCGCGATCGAGGGCGGACGCATCGTGTTCGAGGACGTGACCTTCCATTATGGCGGTCACCGGGCTCCGCTCTATGACGGCCTGTCGGTCGACATCCGCGCCGGCGAACGGGTCGGGCTGGTCGGCCGCTCCGGCTCTGGCAAAACGACCTTCGTCAAGCTGGTGCAGCGGCTCTACGACGTCTCCGGCGGACGCATCCTGATTGACGGTCAGGACATCGCCAAGGCGGCGCAGCAATCGCTGCGCAGCCAGATCGCGATCGTGCAGCAGGACCCGATCCTGTTCCACCGCTCGCTTGCCGAGAACGTCGCTTATGGCCGGCCCGGCGCCAGCCTGGCGGCGATCGAGCAGGCGGCGCGGCTCGCCAACGCGCACGACTTCATCCTGCGCCTGCCGAGTGGCTACGGCACCCTGGTCGGCGAGCGCGGGGTGAAATTGTCGGGTGGCGAGCGGCAGCGGGTGGCGCTGGCGCGCGCGTTCCTGGCGGACGCGCCGATCCTGATCCTGGACGAGGCGACCTCGAGCCTCGATTCGGAATCGGAGGCGCTGATCCAGGAGGCGATGGTGCGGCTGATGAAGGACCGTACCTCGATCGTGATCGCGCACCGGCTGTCGACGGTCCGCAGCCTCGATCGAATCCTGGTGTTCGATCACGGCAGGATCGTCGAGCAGGGCACCCATGCGGTCTTGACCACGCGCCGGGACGGCATCTATCGCTCCCTGTTCGAGCGCCAGGCCACCGAGTTCATCTCGGCGGCGGAATAGGCTGTCCCGCGGCAACGGCTTCGGCTAGGTTGCCGCGGGCTGCACCAGACGAAGTGAAGGGACTGGATGTCTGAGACGATAGGAGAAACCGGTCCGTCGCGGTCTTCGACCTTCTGGACGGCGCTGCGCGATCCGGCGCTGCAGCTGCGCATCGTCGACCGGCTGGCGGCGCTGACCGCGATCATGGTGCCGTGGTCGACCACCGGCGTCGGGGTCGCGGCGACGCTGTGGCTGATCGCGCTGGTTCCGACCGTCGAGCCGCGGGCGCTGCTGCGGTCGCTGACGCGGCCGGTCTCGGTGCTGCCGATCGCTCTGTTCGTGCTGGCCGTGGTGGGCATGCTGTGGTCGGAGGCGCCCTGGGCGCTGCGCCTGCACGGCCTGAGCCCGATCGCGAAATTCCTCGTGCTGCCGCTGTTCGTCTATCATTTCGAGCGTGCGCCGCGCGGCGGGCTTGCCGTCTTCATCGCGTTCCTGGCGTCCTGCGCCGTGCTCGCGCTGGTGTCCTGCGCGGTTGCCTTCGATCCCGGTCTGTCGATCAAGCAATTGTTCTCGCGCGTGCCTGTTGCGCCGACCAACGGCATCTTCGTCAAGGACTACATCGACCAGGGGCAGGAATTCTCGCTCTGCGCGATCGCGCTCGCCTATCCGGTGTTGGCTTTGCTCAAGGAAAAGCGAATCCGCGAGGCGCTGTTGCTGGCTCTGATCGCGCTCGGCTTCGTCGCCAACATGATGTTCGTGATCACCTCGCGCACGGCGCTGGTGACGATGCCGATCATGCTGGCGGTATTCGCGCTGCTGCATTTGCGGCTCCGGGTGGCGCTGGCTTCACTCGGTGTCATCATCCTGCTCGCGGTCGTGGTCTGGTTCAGTTCCTCCCAACTGCGCGCCACGATCGGAAAATTCTTCACCGACTACCACAACACCGAGACCCTGAATCTCGAAAGCGGCATCGGCTCGCGGCTGATCTATTGGCAGAAGGCGGTCGGATTCATCGGCAACGCGCCGGTGATCGGTCACGGCACCGGCTCGACGCGCGGCCTGTTCGAGCAGGCGGCGGTCGGCGAGACCGGCGCGCGTGGCCAGGTTGTCGGCAATCCGCATAACCAGACGCTGAACGTCGCGGTGCAGTGGGGCGTGCTCGGCGTCATCCTGCTCTACGCGATGTGGCTGACCCATCTGCTGCTGTTCCGCGGCGAGGGCCTCGTCGCCTGGATCGGACTCCTGGTCGTGGTCCAGAACGTCTTCACCTCGCTGTTCAACTCGCATCTGTTCGATTTCACCGAGGGCTGGATCTACGTGGTGGGCGTGGGCGTTGCCGCGGGCATGACGCTCGCGGCCCGTGCCGGCGAGCCAGGCTCGGCAAAGGCGATTGAGACGTGAGGCAGTTCGCCACCTGATGGAGACGCCCGATGAGCAACGACGCCCGATGAGCAACGCTTCTCCGCAAAGGACTTTCCTCGTCTGTCACGGCGCCTGGGGCGGCGGGTGGTCGTGGAAGAAGGTGCATCCGCTGATGCGCGCCGCCGGCCATCGGCTGCTGACGCCGACCTATACGGGTCTCGGCGAGCGCGCCCATCTGGCCAATCCCGCAATCGATCTGGAAACCCACATCGATGACGTCCTGAACGTCATCCGCTACGAGGATCTGCACGACATCGTCCTGCTCGGCCATTCCTATGGCGGCATGGTCGCGACCGGCGTCGCCGACCGCGCCCGGGACTGCATCGCGCAGCTGATCTATCTCGATGCCTTCGTGCCGGGTGACGGACAGTGCCTGCTCGATTTCCTGCCGGAATCGGAGCGGCAGCGGATGCGCGAAGGTGCAGCTGCTGGCGACGGCTGGCGCATCCCGCCGAATCCGACGCCCGCGGACACGCCGCCGGCCGATCTCGAATGGCTGAAGGCGCGCCGTGTCCCGATGCCGCTCAAATGCTTCGAGACCAGTTTGAAGCTCACGCATGGCGAGACGCGCCTGCCGCGCAGCTACGTCTACGCCACCCGCATGGCGCCGACCGACGTGTTCGGCCAGTTCGCAAAGCGCGCAAGGAGCGAGGCCGGCTGGCGCTATTTCGAGATCGACGCCAGCCATTCGCCGGGCGTCACCGCGCCGGACGCGCTGATGGCGCTGTTGCAGGAGATCGTTGCCGGATAGCTCGGCCCACATGGCGAGGGGCCCGGCGCGGTTGACGCCGAACCCCTCATTGAACATATCAGCCGGCCTGTAAGCCGGGTTCTGTAGGGCACCGCCGGCTCGCGCCGGCGATACGTGACGGCCATTCCTCTGGGACCATGTTCGCACATGGCCTCGGGCAACCTACCCGGACGGCGAGCCTGACAAAACCCCCGCGGCGTTATCGCTTTCGCGAACCGTCCGCGTGTGCCGTCCCTATTCGGTCTTGCTCCCGGTGGGGTTTACCATGCCGGTTCCGTTGCCGGAGCCGCGGTGCGCTCTTGCCGCACCTTTTCACCCTTGCCGCGCCGGAGCCCGAAGGGCGGAGGCGGGCGGTTCGTTCTCTGTGGCACTTTCCCTGGGGTCGCCCCCGCCGGACGTTATCCGGCACCGCTTGTCGATGGAGCCCGGACTTTCCTCCCCCGCGGCCTTTCGGCGCTTGCGGGAGCGGCCGTCCAGCCGACTGACGCCCTAGCCATGGAGGCTGAAGTCTGCCGCGTCAAGATGTTGACGGTCTCGTGAAGGCGCAAAATAAATTGCGCGATGATGTCGTTCCAGGCTCCGTTCGCCCGACTGGATGTCGGCGATCCAGCCGAAGCAGAGGAGTGACCCCATGCAATACTTGTTGATGATCTATACCAATGAAGCCGAGTACGCCAAGATCGGTGCGGCAGCGAGCCAGCAGATGCTCGGTGAATACCAAGCCTTCACCAAATCGATCATCGAGAGCGGCAATTTCAAGGCTGGCGACCGGCTGCAGCCGACCACGACGGCGACCACCGTGCGTGTCCGCGACGGCAAGATGCTGACCACTGACGGGCCGTTCGCCGAGACCCGCGAGCAGCTCGGCGGCTATTATCTGGTCGAGGCCAAGGACCTCGACGCCGCGATCAGCATTGCGGCGCGGATTCCCGGCGCCCGGGTCGGCTCGATCGAGGTGCGGCCCATCTGGGTCTATAATTGACAGCGAAGCCGCCATTCCGGCGCGATGGGCGTGTCGAGCCGGGAATCCCGAGCTTCCCCAATGCGCAATTGCGCATTGGGGTTTCGTGTTTGTACGTCCCGGAACGACAGTGAGAGTGTTGTGTCCATGACCGCCAGTGAGATCGAGACGATCTTCCGCGGTGAAGCGGCCCGGGCGTTAGCAACGCTGATCCGCCTCGTCGGCGATTTCGATCTCGCCGAGGACGCGCTGCAGGATGCGTTCGCGGTCGCGCTGGAGCGCTGGCCTCGCGAGGCTGCGCCCACCAATCCGCGCGCCTGGCTGGTCAGCGTCGGACGCAACAAGGCGATCGACCGCGTGCGCCGCCAGGTCGCGTTCCGCGGCAAGCAGCAGCAACTGATCCACGAGATCGAGCTCAACGCGACATGCGCCGATGACGCCGCCGACCCCGTCGCGCTCGATGACGACATGCTGCGGCTGATCTTCACCTGCTGCCATCCTTCTTTCGCTCCGGACGTGCAGATTGCGCTGACCTTGCGCACGATCTGCGGGTTGACCACCGCGGAAGTCGCGCGCGCCTTCCTGGTCAGCGAGGACGCGATGAGCCAGCGCCTGGTCCGCGCCAAGCAGAAGATTCGGCTGGCCGGCATCGCCTATGAGGTGCCGGCACCCGATGCGCTGGCGCCGCGATTGAATGGCGTGCTGGCGGTGATCTATCTCGTCTTCACCGAAGGCTATGTCGCGACCTCGGGCGAGGATCTGATGCGCCCCGACCTCGCGCGCGAGGCGATCCGGCTTGCTCGCCTGCTGGACGTGCTGATGGCCGGCCGCAGCGAGATCAAGGGCTTGTTGGCCCTGATGCTGCTGCACGATGCCCGCCGCGCCGGCCGCGCGACTCCGGGCGGCGACATCGTGCTGCTGGAGGAGCAGGATCGATCGCTGTGGGACCGGTCGCAGATCGCCGAGGGATTGGCGCTGGTGGAGGCGGCGCTGGGGGTCCCGGGGCGGCCGCAACCCTATGTGGTGCAGGCCGCGATCGCCGCATTGCATGCGCGGGCACCGAACCATGCCGACACCGACTGGCCGCAGATTGCCGGTCTCTACGAGGTGCTGCTGCGCATCGCGCCGTCGCCGGTGATCGAGCTCAACCATGCGGCTGCGGTATCGATGGTGGACGGGCCGGCGCGGGCGCTCGACCTGATCAATACACTCGCCGCGCGCGGCAGCCTCGACGGCTATGACCTGTTGCCCGCAGTGCGTGCTGATCTGCTGCGTCGGCTCGGGCGCCACGAAGCCGCCCGCGAGGCCTATCTCGCCGCCAGCGCCGCGACGGGGCTGGAGCCGCTGCGGCGGCTCTATGCGCGGCGGCTTGCGGAGCTTCCGAAGCCGCCGAGCCGTTCGCCGGTATAAGCCACGAGGCAAAGGCCGAACAGCATTGTCTCCGCTGTCAACACCCGGGCACTCTCGGCGAAAGTGCCGTCGGCAATGACGCCGAAAATGCGCACCGCCGCCGCCGTGCCGATGAGGAGCGCGACGAATGCCAGCCCGGTCTTGCGCAGGCTCGCGGTGAGAAGGCAAAGCAGGACAAACGGCGCGCAGCCGAGCGGAAAGGCGCCGAAGCTTGCGCGCATGTTGGTGACCGCAAGCGGCGAGCCGAGTGTGATGCCGGACGCCGCCGCAGCACCGACGGGATCGCCGATGAACTTGCGGCCGATCAGCACCAGCACGACGAACGCCGCCAGCAGCACCGCGCGGCTGATCCAGGGAACGACGGATTTCGACATCAGGTGTGCCCCTGCGGCAGGCCGGCTCCGAACGGCTCATGGTTTCTCCGATCGGCTGCCAGCGCCTCGTGTCGCCGCGTGATGAGCTGCCCGGCGATGAGGCCGATGCCGACGACGACGGCGGGAACGAAAAACATCAGGATCATCCAGACGACGCCGGTAGCTGCGCCCATCAGGTGCTCCTCGATGCCGCCGCGGATGTTGAGGATCGTATCGGTGATCGTCTCGATCACGAGGATCCACGAAACCAAGATTCCGGCGAAGGCTCGCTGGCGCAGCAGCACGATCGCTGCAAACGCTAGCGCCGCGCCGCCGACATCGCCGATGGCGATCTCCAGCGCGACATCCGTCGAGGCCGGAAAGCCTTCGTGCTGCGCGGCGAACACCTGCAGCGCGACGTAGCGGAAGACGTGAAGCCAGAGCAGGGCGATCAGGGCCTCGGCGCGGCCGCGCGCCGATAGCCAGGGCGCGACATACCATCGTGCGATGGCGACGAAGACGAGAAGCGACCCAAGCTGGGCGCCCGCCTGGGCGGAGACGAGGATGTTCATCATCGTACCTCGGCAAGCGGGGGATTCGCCGGCGCGGCCCTGCGCCGGCCGAACAACATGCGGCGGAGCAATCCATCGCACAGCACGACGGCGTGATAGAAGGCGGCCACCACGTGCAGGGCAATCAGCGCCATCAGCAGTCGCGACAGCGCGTAGTGGACGCTGCGAATCGGGAAGACCCAGAAGTCCGCCGGGACCTCGCCATGTCCCAGGAACACAGCGTCGAACGCCCCGGTCTGCAGGGCCATGGTGAGGCCGCTCGCCGCCATCGCGATCACGGTGACATAGAACAGCCGGTGCGAGGCCCAGGCGATCCGGTCGAGCCTCCGGTCACCGGTCGTCGCCGGTGGCGGATGCGCACTGGCGATCCGGATCGCGAGCCGAACCAGCATCAGCGCCAGGATGATGAGGCCGCCGGTCATGTGGCTGCGCAGTCCTTCGATCTTCATCGGGCTGGTGTTCGGAATCTTCACCAAGGCGAAGGCGCCGAGCGCGAGCGCAGCGATGATCAGGAACGCCAGCGTCCAGTGCAGTGCGATCAGAGCCGGATGATAGCGGGAGACAGCGGTCAATTTCGTTCCTCCAGTCCGTCACTGCGGCGCTGCCGCCCTTGCAGCACCGCCACGACCTGCGCGACAAGGTGCAGCGTCGGGGTCTGTTCGACAATCTGGCCCGTTCCGGACGACGCAGTCGGAGTTTCCGAACAATGCGAAAAGCCTCGATCGCCGAGATGAGCGCCTTCGTCGCGATTGCCGAGCGCGCGAGCTTCGCCAAGGCTGCGACGCAGCTCGGCGTCTCGCGCTCCTCTCTCAGCGAGAGCCTGCGGGCGCTGGAGGAGCGGCTCGGGGTGCGGCTCCTCAATCGCACGACGCGCAGCGTGGCGCTGACAGAAGCGGGCGAGCGGCTCCTGGCGCAGCTCAGGCCGCTGCTCGACAATCTCGATGCGGCACTCGAATCGGTGAATGCGTTTCGCGACAGCCCGGCCGGTCACTTGAGGATCACCGTGCCGCGGCCGGCGGCGCGCACTATCATCGAGCCGATCCTGTCGCGGTTTCTGCACGCCTACCCCGCGGTCACGCTGGAGGTCACGATCGACAGCACGCTGACCGACATCGTGCGCGATCGCTTCGACGCCGGCATCAGACCGGGCCACCGGGTCGAGCAGGACATGATTGCGCTTCGCGTCGGCGAGGACGCACAGCCCACGGTGGTGGGATCGCCGGATTATCTTCGCCACCACGGCACGCCGAGGGAGCCGTCCGATGTCAGCTCGCACAATTGCACGCGGATGCGCTACGCCAGCAACGCATTTCATCGCTGGGTGTTCGAGAAGCGCGGCAGGAGTCTCGAGGTCGACGTCAAGGGTTCGCTGATCACCGGCGACAGCGAGCTTGCGGTGCGGGCTGCGCTCGACGGTCTGGCGCTGGCGCGCGTGCCGCGTCACACGGTGGAGGCAAACCTTGCGAGCAAGAAGCTCGTGGCGGTGTTGGAGGACTGGCGGCCGCGCTCGGTGGGCTTCTACCTCTACTATCCAAGCCGTCGGCAGATGCCGGCCGCGCTGCAGGCCCTGATCGAAACCTTGAAGGCGGAGGTGTCCGCGCGCAAGCGCATGTGAGCTCGGCTCGATTGTCCGTCCCGGATTGGTCGAGTTTTCCGAACGTGCCATCCGCCGCGGGCCGCATTGCGGTTCGCTGCGTCGATGCATCATCTGTCAGGCACAGCAAGCGAGAAGGATGTGCGATGCCACAGGATTTTCGGGAGATCGTCATCACCGGCGCAAGGGGAGGCCTGGGCTCCGGCGTCATCGCGCAGTTGCAGCGTTTCGCGAAGTCTTCCGAACTGGGCGTCAGCGTACGGCGCCGGAAAAGGCCGCTCCGCTCGCGGCGGCAGGCATCCGTGTCCGGCGCGGCGATTTCGGCGAGCCGGCCTCGCTGGACCATGCGTTCGAGGGCGCGCGCCGCGTGCTCCTGATCTCGACCCGGACGCCGGGCAATGCCGCGCGGTTCGAGGAGCAGCGCAACGCGATCGACGCGGCGGCGGCATCGAGCACGTCTTCTACACGTCCATCGTGCAAAGGCCGGGCACGCCGTTCGACGTGGCGGCCGGTCATCACGACACCGAAACCTATCTCGCCTCGAGCGGAGCGGGCACCACGGTGCTGCGCAACGGCCAGTATGTCGAGAACCTGCCGATTTTCCTGGGAGCCAGCATCTTCACCGGCGATCTGGCCTTGCCGGCGGACGCTGCTCGCACGCATCATGAAGGTTGCGGCCGCAACGTCGTAACGGAAGGCGATGCCTACCGTGCCGCGCGCACCCGCGCCTCGGCCGGCAGGCTTGTCAGCAGCGCATGCAGCGTCGTGAGCGTCGAGCGGTCGGCGATGCCGTCGACGCGGGCGGGACGGAAGTGGCGCTGGAACGCCGCGACCACTTCGAGCGTCGACCCGTCGAATCTTCCGGTGACGGGCACGCCGTAGCCATAGGCGGCGAGCGCCATCTGCAGGTCGCGGACCTCGTCGCTGATGCTGCCGAGTTTCAGACTTTCGCTCTGCGCGATCGGCGCCGGCTGCACCCAGTGACCGACGCCGGAGTTCGCCAGCGAATGCCAGGGAAATTTCTCGCCCGGATCCTTCTTGCGCGCCGGCGCGATGTCGGAATGGCCGAGCACGCGGTGGCTCGGCACCTGCCGGCGCAGCATGATGCCGCGGCACAGCGCGATCACGGCCGCGATCTGGCGCAATGGGAAGTCGGGATAGTCCCAATCATGGCCGCGATTGACAATCTCGATGCCGATCGAGCAGGAGTTGATGTCGTCCTCGCCGGCCCAGGACGATACGCCGGCGTGCCATGCCCGTTTCGCTTCGGGCACGCATTGCACGATGCGGCCATCCTCCAGCACGATATAATGTGCCGACAGTTCGGTCCCCGCCGTGCACAGTTTGGCGATCGCGCCCTCGACGTCGGGCATGCCGGTATAATGCAGTACGATCATGTCGGGCTGCCGGCCCTTGTTGCGCTCACCGAAATTCGGAGACGGGATCACGTCGGAGACGATCGAGGAATCGGGGGTGAAGGTCTTCATGCTCGCGCTCGCCCCGGGTATCGGCAGGATACGTTGACGCTTCGAATCAGGGGCATCGGAGGCGAAAGAACCAAGCGACATGGGAGGAGTCAAACCGGACGCAGGACAAAGGGATTTGATGAAACGCGATAGCGCTTCCACTATTCGCCGATGATGGAGCTTGCGCAATCCGGACGCGGTCGAAGGACTCGCATTTCGTGCGAGTGTGTGCGCAGCGCAGCACCTTGCGCTGAATGGCGCCTGGTTCCGTCATGGTCGGTCCGGTTTTTGTCGCAATTCATCAACGGTTTCTTAACGCTAAATGCCGTTATTGAGGAGGTTGAAACCGGCCCCTCACGGGAGCGGCACCGCGCCCTCTTTGACGTTCGAGTCCCATGGCAACCCAGCAAAATCCGTGTGAGGGTTCGCGGTTTGGGGGGCGAGGGACTGGCCTGCGCCCGGAACGCCGACTGGACCGAGGGGATTTGAGGCGCAATGGCTGCATTCGCGTCCGTTTTCCGCAAGTCATGCCGGATCGAGCCAGGTTCCGACGCATGAGCCCGGCCGGCCCGAGTCACCTCTCCGTTCTTTCCCGTGAGGCTGTCGAATTGCTCGGCCCGCGCGACGGCGGCGTCTATGTTGATGCCACTTTTGGGGCCGGCGGCTACAGCCGGATGATCCTCGGCACGCCGGGAACCCGCGTCGTCGGCGTCGACCGCGACCGCACCGCGATCGCCGGCGGCTTCGAGCTGGTCGACAGGTCGGAGGGACGGCTGACGCTGGTCGAGGACCGCTTCTCGCACCTGGCGGATGTCTGCGCTGCGGAAGGTCTTGCGACCGTCGACGGCGTGGTGATGGATGTCGGCGTCTCCTCGATGCAGCTCGACGAGGCTGGCCGGGGCTTCTCGTTCCGGCTCGACGGCCCCCTCGACATGCGGATGGGGCAGGACGGCCCGACTGCCGCGGACGTGATCGCGCGGGCCTCCGAGGCCGAGCTCGCCGACATCATCTATATTTTCGGCGAGGAGCGTCATTCGCGCGGTGTCGCGCGCGCGATCGTGGCGGGCCGCAAAGACAAACCGATCACGACCACGCGAGCCCTTGCCGACCTGGTCGCCCGGGTCGTGCGCGCCAAGCCGAACGAGATTCATCCGGCGACGCGGACATTCCAGGCACTGCGCATCTTCGTCAACGAGGAGCTCGACGAGTTGCAGCTTGCGCTCGCCGCCGCCGAACGCGTGCTGAAACCCGGTGGCCGGCTCGTGGTCGTCTCGTTCCATTCGCTGGAAGACCGCATCGTCAAGAATTTCTTCAACGAGCGTAGCAAGACCGCAGGCGGCTCCCGGCATCTGCCGGAAATGGCCCGGGCCGAGCCGAGCTTCCGTCTCCTGACCAAGCGTCCGCTGGCTCCGGGTGACGACGAGATCGCCGCCAATCCGCGCGCGCGCTCCGCCAAGCTCCGTGCCGCCGAGCGCACCGGCGCCGCCGCGCATTCATCCGGCGCGCCGCCGGCATGGCCGCGGCTCGCCGACGTGATGCGGGGAGGCTGATCGTGCGGATCATCCATCTCCTCGTGATCGGCGCGCTGGTGTTCGCCGCTGCCTATGTCTACCAGATCAAGATGGATTCGACCGCCCGCACCGAGCGCGTGGTCGAGCTGCGCGCCAAGATTCGGCAGGAGCGTGACGCCATCGCGCTGCTGCATTCGGAATGGGCCAAGCTCGATTCGCCGGCGCGGCTGCAGGGATTGGTCGAACGCCACCTGCCGCTCAAACCGCTCAACGCCAATCAATATGCCGGCCTGAAGAGCCTGCCGGAGCGGCCGCCGAGCTTCGCACGTCCCGGCGCGCCCGATCCGATCGGCGCAATGATCGACTCCATCGATGCCGCCGCCGATGCCACATCCGTCACCGGCTCGGTGCCGCAGCAGACGCAGACGGAAGAGCAGCAATGAGCGACGCCGAGCCCTCCTATGCCCGACGGAAGGAATCCTGGCGGCAGCGCTTCCTGCGCAGCTTGCTCTACGGACGCAATGTCGACCGCGCCGCCAAGGCGCGCGCCCGCGTCGGCCTCGCCATGCTCGTCTTCGCCGCAATCTACGCGATCATTGCCGGCCGGCTCGTGATGTTCGCCGTCGGGGCCGACGCACATGGCGCGCGGCAGGCGGCGGCGCGCGATGCGATCGCGACCGCGCGGCCCGACATCGTTGACCGCAACGGCGAGGTGCTTGCCACCGACGTCAAGGCGCCTAGCCTGTTCGGCGAGCCGCGCCGCATCATCGACAAGGACGAGGCGGTCGAGCTCCTGACCGCGACCCTGCCGGACCTCGATACGCCCGAGGTGCGCGACCGTCTCATGTCGAAGAAGGGATTCGTCTGGCTGAAGCGCGAGATCACGCCGCGGCAGCAGCAGGAGATCCATCTCCTCGGCATTCCCGGCATCGGCTTCCTGCGCGAGAACAAGCGCGTCTATCCGACCGGCAACGAGGTCGCCCACCTGATCGGCCTCGTCAACATCGACAACCAGGGCATCGCCGGCATGGAGAAGTGGCTCGATTCCAACGGGCTCGCCGACCTGCACCGCGCCGGCTTCGCCACCGACCGATTGCAGCGCCCGATCGAGCTGTCGGTCGACCTGCGCGTCGAGCACGCGCTGCGCGACGAACTGGCCAAGGCCAGGGAGAAGTTCCACGCCAAGGCCGCCTCGGGCCTCGTGACCAACGTCAACACCGGCGAGATCGTCGCGATGGTGTCGCTGCCGGATTTCGATCCGAACAATCCCAAGGAAGCGCACGATCCGGATCGCATCAACCGTCTGACCACCGGCGTCTACGAGATGGGCTCGACCTTCAAGGCCTTCACCCTGGCGATGGCGCTCGACACCGGCAAGTACGACCTCAACTCGACGTGGGATGCGCGCGGACCGCTGCATTACGGCAAGTTCGCCATCCATGACGACGAACCGAAAGGCCGCTTCCTCAATATGAGGGAGGTCTTCACCTTCTCCTCCAACGTCGGCGCCGCGCGCATCGCGCTGTCGCAGGGCGTGGAGGCGCACAAGGCGTTCCTGCGCAAGATGGGGCAGCTCGAGCGGCTGCGCACGGAGCTGCCCGAGAGCGCCTCGCCGATCGTGCCGAAGCGTTGGGGCGACCTCAACACCATCACCATCGCCTTCGGCCATGGCATCGCGGTGGCGCCGCTGCAGGCGGTGATGGGCGTCAGCGCCCTCGCCAATGGCGGTCTCCTGATCCCGCCGACCTTCCTGAAGCGCTCCGAGGAAGAGGCGCAGGCGCTCGCCAAGCGCGTCATCAAGCCCGAGACGTCGGAGAAGATGCGCTATCTGATGCGGCTCAACGCCATGATCGGCACCGCCAAAAAGGCCGACGTCAACGGCTATTATATCGGCGGCAAGACCGGCACCGCCGAGAAGGTCATCAACGGCCGCTATGCCAAGAAGCGGGTGCTGACCGCCTTCACCGCGATCATCCCGGCCGACCACCCGCGCTATCAGCTCCTGATCATGCTGGACGAGCCGCAGGCGCTGAAGGAGACCTACGGCTTCATCGCCTCCGGCTGGAACGCGGTTCCGACCGCCGGCAATGTCATATCCCGCATCGCACCGCTGCTGGGCATCGAACCGCGCTTCGACCTGCCGCCGCCCGAGCGCCTTATTCTTGCGGCATCCAGCCCGACGCAGTAAGCCAATGCGGCTGCCGGCCTGAGTCTTGACCGGTCGCCGCAGGCTGCCTGCGTTCGTGCGACTGGATGTTCATGAAGCTTCGCGACCTCTTCGGCGACGACGTGACGCTCGACCCGCAAGCCGCGGCGATGGACGTCGGCGGGCTCGCCGTCGACAGCCGCGCGGTCAAGCCGGGTGATCTTTTTTTTGCGCTCGCCGGCAGCAAGACCGACGGCGTGCACTTTATCGATGCCGCGATTGCGGCCGGCGCCGTCGCGGTCGCGGGCGATCACCCGCCGCCGGGCGGCTGTCGCGTGCCGTTCGTCGCGACCGCCAATCCGCGTCGCGCGTTGGCGCTGGCGGCGGCGAGGTTCTATCCGCGGCAACCGGCGACCATCGCCGCGGTGACCGGCACCAGCGGCAAGACCTCGGTTGCCGCCTTCACGCGGCAGATCTGGCAGCGGCTCGGGCATGCTTCCGCCAGCATCGGCACCATCGGCCTGGTCTCGCCGGGCCGGACCGTCTACGGCTCGCTGACCACGCCGGACCCGATCGCGCTGCACCGCCAGCTCGACGAGATTACACGTGACGGCGTCACCCATCTCGCGTTCGAGGCCTCGTCGCACGGGCTCGATCAGTTCCGGCTCGACGGCGTCCGCGTCGTGGCCGGCGGCTTCACCAATCTGTCGCGTGACCACATGGATTACCATCCCGACGTCGCGCATTATCTCAACGCCAAGCTCCGGCTGTTCCGCGACCTCGTTCCCTCCGATGGTGCGGCGGTGATCTCGGCCGATCACGACTGCTCGGCCGAGGTGATTTCGGCCGTGCGCGGACGCGGCCTGCGGCTGATCACGATCGGGCGCAACGGCGATGGACGAGGCGACGGCATCCGTCTGGTCGAGGCCGCGATCGATGGCTTTGCCCAGCAACTCGCGCTGCAGCATCGCGGGCGGCGCTTCCAGGTCAAGCTGCCGCTGGTCGGCGGCTTCCAGATCGAGAACGCGCTGGTCGCGGCGGGCCTTGCGATCGGCACCGGCAGCGACGCGGAGGCGGTGTTTGCCGCGCTCGAATCGCTCGAAGGCGCTAAGGGCCGGCTGGAGCTGGTCGGCGAGCACGACGGCGCGCCGATCTTCGTCGACTACGCGCACAAGCCCGATGCGCTCGCCAAGGCCTTGCAGGCGCTGCGGCCTTACGCGAAGCGCCGGCTCGTCGTGGTGTTCGGCGCCGGCGGCGACCGCGATCATGGCAAGCGCCCGTTGATGGGCGCGATCGCTGCCGAGCATGCCGATCGTGTGATCGTCACCGACGACAATCCGCGCAGCGAGGACCCGGCGACCATCCGGGCGGCGATCCTTGCCGCCGCAAAGGGGGCGCGCGAGATCGGCGACCGCGCCGCCGCGATCCGCGCGGCCATCGAGGATCTCGAACCGGGCGATGCGCTGGTGATCGCCGGCAAGGGCCATGAGACCGGCCAGATCATAGGCGACCGCGTGCTGCCGTTCTCCGATCACGACGCAGTCGCTGCCGCGCTGGCGCCGGGGGTTGCATGAGCGTAGCCGCATTGTGGACAATTGCCGAAGCCGCGCGCGCCCTGGGCCTGACCGGGACGTTTCCGGAAACCGCGATCGACTTCGTCACCCAGGACAGCCGGCTGGTGAAACCGGGCAGCCTGTTCGTCGCCTTGAGCGGCACCCCGAGCGGCGGTTTTGTCTCCAGCTTCGCGTCGGCGCGCGACGGCTGGGAGTTTGCGGCTGGCGCCGAAGCGGCCGGCGCGGCGGCGATGATCGTCCCGCATCGGATCGCGGGCATCAGCGTTCCGCAGCTCGTGGTGAAGGACACGCTGATCGATGGACTCTGGGCGCTCGCACGCGCGGCGCGGGCGCGCTTCCATGCGCCGGTGATCGGGCTGACCGGCAGCGCCGGCAAGACCAGTACGAAAGAGTTCGTTGCCGCCTATCCCGGCGCGGACGCGAGCCCGAGCAGCTTCAACAATTTCTGGGGC
>NZ_JAFAVV010000409.1 GCF_019242285.1 Bradyrhizobium sp. | reverse complement strand
ACCGGAGCGATGCGGCGTTGGAGACATCTCACCCTGGTGGCACTCGCAGCCACAGTCGCACTGGCGGCGCCGACCGTCGGCGCCGCGGCGAAACAGGCCCGCCCGGCGGCGACCGTCGAGGCCGAGGCGCAACGCGAAGCCGGCGAGCCGATCATGGCGATCGTGTCGATCAAGGCCCAGAAGGTCACGTTCTACGATTCCGACGGCTGGATCCTGCGCGCGCCGGTGTCGACCGGCATCGCCGGACGCGAGACGCCGGCCGGCGTCTTCGCGGTCATCGAGAAGGACAAGGATCACCACTCGACCCTCTATGACGATGCCTGGATGCCGAACATGCAGCGCATCACCTGGAACGGCGTCGCGCTGCACGGGGGGCCACTGCCTGGCTATGCCGCCTCGCATGGCTGCGTGCGGATGCCCTACGGTTTTGCGGAAAAGCTGTTCGATCGGACGTGGATCGGGATGCGGGTGATCATCGCACCGAACGACGCGGCCCCGGCCGAGTTTTCCCACCCGGCCCTGTTCGTGCCCAGCGCGGAGGCCATGGCAGCCGCCCCGGCGCGCGCCGAGACGCTCACCCGCGAGGCCGAGGACGCCACCGTGGCGGCCGACGAGACCAAGATCGCGTCAGCCACGGCGGCGCGCGAGGCAGCCTCGCTCGCCGCGTCGCTGCGCAAGCTGGAACGGCTCAAGAGCAGCGCCGACGCCGAGCTCAAACTCGCCGACAAGAAGCTGGCCGCCGCCAGGACGGACCAGGCCAGAGCGCAGGGCGACGAGTTGAAGCAGAAAGCCGCCGCCAAGGCCGCGGAGGCAGCAACGCAGCTCGACACCGCCAAGGCCGACGCAGCGCCGACGCTCGCCGCAGCCGTCACCGCGAAAGACGCCGCCAAGGCCGCCGCGGCGAAGAAGGCAGACGCAAACAAGGCGGCAAGCGAGGCCCGGCTCGCGACCGAGCCGGTCTCGGTCTACATCAGCCGCTCGACGCAGACGCTCTACGTGCGGCGCAACACCCACAAGCGAGCCGCGGATGGCGGCGAGGTGTTCGATGCCTCGATCGAGTCGCCGGTGACGATCCGCGATCCCGACAGGCCGATCGGCACGCATATCTTCACGGCGGTGGCGCAGAACGGCACCGCGCTGCGCTGGACCGCGGTCACGATCGACGACGCCGATACGCCCAAGGATGCGCTCGACCGCATCACCATCCCCAAGGACGTGCTCGATCGCATCGCCCCGACCGCATTGCCGCGATCCTCGATCATCGTCTCGGACGAGCCGCTGAGCTCGGAAACCAACTATCGCACCGAGTTCGTCGCCGTGCTGAGCAACCAGCCCCAAGGCGGCTTCGTGACGCGGCGGCCGACGTCGGATCTCATCGCGAGCGGCAATGACGAGGACGATGGCGGCGGCGGCTTCGTCCCCTTCTTCCAGCACAACTGGGATTCCGACTCCCAGGCCGTCAGTCCGCGCCGGCGCGGCGGCCAATACTTTCGCCCGATGCAGCCACAGGGCTGGTGGCAGTAGGCCGCATTAGCGAGCCTCGTGGCCCGACGCGCGGCGATCGCGGCGGAAAGCCCGCAGACGCCCGCACCGACGATCAGGAAACCGACATCGCGCTCACGCCGCGGTCTCCTTCACCATCTCCACCACGGCCTCGCGCCAGGGCTGGCGCAGCGCTGCGTTCTTGCCCTTGACGATGGCGGTGAGCATGTGTGGCAGATTTGGAAATACCGATCCCGAGCTGGCTTCAACCTTGGCGGTAATAGTGGCTGCATCGAAGGGCTGGTCGGCGCCGCCCCGCGCGCTCTCGCAGATTTCCGTCCAGGTCTCGCCGTCGGCAAAGCGCCAGGCGACCCGCGCCGGCCGGTCTTTCGGCCAGGCGCCGATCTCGGCATATGGCAGAAGCTGCACCTTGCGGCGCAGGCCGGCGATGCGATCGTCGGCGAGCTTGTCGCGGGTGAAGGCTTCGGCGGCTCCGGTGCCGAGCACGGCGGTCGCCGCCGCCGCATGCGGCATCGAGAATTTTGCGGCCAGCACCGTGTTCGGCTCGACGGTGGTGAGCTTCATGCCGAGCGGATGGGTCTCCACGGTGATGGCTTCAATGTCGCTCGCATGGCGGCCTTCCCGCTCCAGCCGCCGGCGCAGGACGAGCGAGGCTTCGACTGCGGAATGGGCGTATTGGCAACAGGCGAAGATCTTGTGATAGCCGCCGCTGACCGCCCAATCCTTGCCGAGCCCCTTGGTCAACGCCTCCGGTGTGCAGCCAGCGCCGAAGCTGCCGACGAACACATCGTAGAGCGTGATGTCGAGCCCGCCAATGCCGATCGCAGCCCAATCGGCCATGCGCAAGCCGATCCACGCTCCAGCAGAAGTCCAGGCATTGCGCACCAGCGCGCCCTCGGTCGCGTGGCCGAAGGGACCTGCGAAGGCCATGCTCGCCGCTCCCGAGACCGCCTCCAGCAGGCGATCGGCCTGGCAGCCGCGCATCAGCGTCGCACCGGCGGCAGCGCCGATCGGCGCGAAGATCGCGTGCGGATGCACCGGCATGGTCGCGAACGGGAACGCCAGCGCAATCCGCGCCGTCACCTCATAGGCGATGGCGAGCGCGCGCAGCACGTCAGAGACCGACGCCTCGGAGCATTCGGCTTCCGCCAGCAGCGCCGGCAAGGCATAGGCACCGGCGTGGCAGGGCGCGCCGCGAAAACCCTCGTCCAGCTCGCTCCAGGTGATCGCCATGCCGTTGGCTGCGGCGGCGGAATAGCGATCGAGCCTGCGGGCACCGCCGGCGAACACCACCGCCTCGGCCGGGCCCCACGACCGCGCGAGGCCGCCACGGGCCTGCTTCACCTCCAGCTCGGAGGAGGCGGCGACCATCGCGCCGATATCGTCCATCAGGATCAGCGCGGCGCGCCGCCGCACGGTCTCCGGCAGCGGCGCCTTCAGCGCCATCACCGCCCATTGGCAGAGCTTGCGGAAATTCGCCGCGGTCAGGGATCGCTGGCTTAAAGCAGAAGCGTCAGTCATCAGAATCATGCCCACATGTCTGGATGGGAAGCGAGCTCGTTCGACGAGCCGTCGAACACGACGCGGCCGGATTTCAGGATCAGCGCGCGATCGACGGTCTTCAGCGTCACCGGCACGTTCTGTTCCACGATCACGAACCCGATGCCGAAGGCCTCGTTGACCTTGCGGAGCTGCGCCATGACGTTGCGGACGATGACGGGCGCAAGCCCGGTCGATGGCACGTCGAGCAGCAGCCACTTCGGCTGTGTCATCAGCGCCAGCATCTGCTGCTCGTCGCCGGACATCGAGCCCGCGCGTTGCACGCGGCGCTCGGCCAAGACTGCAAACAGCATCATCACCTCCTTGATGAAGCCGCCGTCGAACAGGAGACCCGCGATATGGAGATTGCGTTCGACTGAGAGATTCGGAAATACGTTGTGGCCCTGCGGCACGAACGCGATGCCCCGCCTTATTGTTCCGGGCACGTCGCCCGGCGCGATCGGGCTGCCCTCCGGAGAGACCGCTCCGGAGGCCGGCGGCACCGCGCCGACGACGCAGCGGAGCAGCGTGGTCTTGCCGGCGCCGTTCGAACCGATCAGGCCGAGCACGCGACATGCCCGGAGCTCGAGGTCGATGCGATCGGCGACCACGATGCCGTCGAAGGATTTGAGGGTTAACATCTCCTTTGCGGAAATTTCCGCCGTTTATCGGGATTTTCTTGCCGTCGGGCGACTTGAACACCGCCGAGACCATGTAGGGAGCGTCGCAGAGATTAGGCCTTCTGCTCGTCGTCCGAGACGATGCCGTCCCAGGGACGTTGACCGGCAACATCGCTCATCTGCCCTCACACCCGATAGCGCGCCTCGCGCGCATCCCATTCGTCCTTCGCGACCGAGCGCTGGCGCTCCTCGAAGGACGCCAGCCGATCCGCGACCGAGGCGAGCGAGCCATCGCGCTTGAGCGCGCCCAGCACGTCGTAGGACGCCTTCAGCGCCGCCTGCAGCGCCGCGTTGGCGTAGAGCACGATGGAGAAGCCGAGCTCCGCAAATCGCTCACGGCCGGGATCGGGCGTCTTGCCGCCGAAAACGATGTTGGCGAATTGCGGCACCGCGACCCGCTTCGGAATCTCCGCCAATTCTTCGAAGCTGACCGGCGCCTCGACGAAGGTCGCATCCGCCCCGGCCTCGGCATAGGCCAGCGCGCGCTCGATGGCGCGCTCGAAACCCTCGACCGCGCGTGCGTCGGTGCGAACGATGATCTGCAGGCTCTGATCATGCCGCGCATCGACGGCCGCCCTGACCTTCTGCACCATCTCGTCGCGCGAGATGACGTCCTTGCCGTTGAAATGGCCGCATTTCTTCGGAAAAACCTGGTCCTCGATCTGGATGCCCGCGACGCCCGCGCGCTCGAACGTCCGCACCGTGCGCACCATGTTGACGGCATTGCCGAACCCGGTATCGGCATCGGCAATGATCGGCAGCGACACGGCGTCCGCGATCGCAGCGATGGTCTCTGTGACCTCCGTCATCGTGGTCAGGCCGACATCGGGGGCGCCCAAATGCATGTTGGCGACGCCGGCACCGGTGACGTAGACCGCCTCGAAGCCGAGATCCTCGATCACGCGGGCGAACAGGGCATTGGCCGCGCCGGGCACTGTCACCGCCGCTCGGCGCGCGAACAGTGCCTTGAGCTGCGATGTCGTGGTCATGGTCCTTTCCCTCGCAGTAGTCTCGTCTCGCCAAATCGGCGTTCGAGCCGACGGACAGCCGCACAGCGGTTGCGGACGGTAGTGTCGCGCGGCCGATTGTCAACAGTTGACCATGGCTGCTCAAGTGCGCGAGGCGCTGGAGGGCATGGCGGCGCGGCTGGCGGCGGAGCACATGACCTCGCACGAGCTGGATCAGCTCGGCGAGCTTCTCGTGCAACATGCGGCCCTGCCGGCGCTGGCCGCGGGCGAGGCCTATCTGCAGCAACCTGGAGATGAGGACTTCCATTTCAGCACCCTGCGCGGCGCGCGCAGCGAGCGCCTGGAGCAGTTGCTCTTCGACCAGGTCTATTACCAGGTCCGCATCCATCGCGTGCGCTCGAGCACCAGGCCCGGCCGCGCCCGCGCCGCCTTCGACGAGCACAAGACGATGCTGGCGGCGTTGCAGGCCCACAATCCCGACGATGCCGAGATCACCATGCGCCGCCACGTCCGCAACGCGCGCTTCAGCGCACAGGCGGCCATGACGGACAGTTCTGCCCCGCCCAGGCAAGTGCAGCGAAAGACGGCCTGAACATTCGTCGTGCCGGAAAACCTCCGAGCGCGAAGGAGTTAGAAGCCGACATTCTCGTTCATGTAGAACGTGTTGAGGATCGAAATCCGCGGCTGATCGGTCTGGATCGGCGGCCGACCGTGCCAACTCATCCGCGTGAGCGTGTGGTACGCCTTCAGCACCACGAAGGCGTATCCGAGATTGGGCAGGAAGGGGATGGTCTTCACCGGCTCGAGGCAATAGGAACTGACGTGAAACAGCCCTTTGAGGGAGGCCTGATAGAGCGTCGTGCCGAGCGCCTGCTGGCTGGTGTCGGCCGGACAATAGAGCTGCATCGTCACGACCTTCTTGCGTGTGTCCGGATGCGGCTTGATCTGATAGCCGTCGCTGTCCCGGTAGAGCACCGGCTTCGCCACCAGCTTCAGGCTCTCGGCCCCGGCCACCTTGTCGCCCCGCGCGCGAATGTCCAGGCCCTCGCGCAGCTTGTCCCGGATCGCCTGCTCGACCTGCTTCGAGGTCAGCACATTGGATGCCGCGCTCCACAGGGAGCGCAGCGCAGGATCGAGCTTCTCGACATGCTCGCCGTAGAGACGCAGCGCGAGGCGCGAGCCCGAGCTGGTGATCGGGTCATATCCTTCGGACCCTGCGGCGGGAACTTTCCGGATCAGCTCATCGTAGAAATCGGCGGGAAAAAAATCGCGGAAGACGATGTGAGGGAAAGGAGCGCGAAAGTAGTCGGCCGCCTCGATGCTGGAAACCGCGTGCGCGGTAAGCTGATCTGCGAGATTGGACGGATAGATTTCGGCAAGCGCCTCCATGGGGAGACCTCATACTGTGCAAGCCGAACAAGCTGGCGGACCGCCGGTAGCTTCGGCCATTCATACGTCAGTCAACTCAGATACGCGGCGCCATTTCAACTACTGAGGCAACGCCGAGTCAAGCCATTGCCAAGGCGCCAATATTTTGACCCGAGCCGGCCGCGGCGAGTCCTGAAACGCCACACCTGGAACCCCGCCGAATCAGCTCCGAAGCCGATCGCGGACGATCCGCTCCACCTCGCGATAATCCGCCGCCACATGCTGGGCGCCGGCCGCCGTCAGCTTCGCCGCATGCTCTTCGCGGATATGGCCCGCCGCAAGCAGCCCGATCACCGCGCAGCCTGCGGCGCGCCCTGCCAAGACGCCAATCGTGCTGTCCTCGATGGACGATGGACTCACCGGCAGGCACTCCGATCGCGGCCGCCGCGTGCAGGAATAATGTCTCGGCCAGCACCGTGTTGGACGGCACCTCGCTGTCGGCGATGACGCCGTCGAAGTCGAGGATGATGGCGCTGACCGTTTCGTCGAGATTGCCCGCACTGAATCGCAAAGCGATCGTCCCTTGGGATGGCTCTAGATGGAGGACACGTGAACCTCAACTCACGTTCGGCTTCCAACTGTTACCGAGAAGCGGCGCGATGAAGGTTACGAGCTTCTCGGCGAAGCGAGCCGCTTGCGCCGATCGATGATCGGATGTATGTAGAGCGCCCTTTCAACCCGCCACGTTCAACCGACGAGGAGACCAGCCGTGAGACTTCTGTCGCGATCGACACAGACCGTGCCGAC